>NZ_CP045925.1:301553-603106 GCF_020541265.1 Candidatus Profftia lariciata
ATCTTTTATTAAAGATAAAATTTATTATTTGTATAATCGTTACAATTAATATTAATTATTTTATATTATTAATGTAATAAAATTAATATCATCTTTTAAAGCTCATAACTTATAATGTATATGTCTTGCTACTATTACATTAGTAGTGTTTTACTAGCAATTTAACTTTATATGTGTTTTATAATTAATTGAATTACATATGCAACAGTATAGTAAAAAATATTATTACTATATGTTAAAAAAATAAATATTACTATATATCAATACTAATAATGCATACATTAATACATTCAAAATATTAATTTATGTACCATAATAAGATTAGATCAATATTTTTTGTTTAGAATAACTATATATTATTTGAAGTATAAAATAAAGTTAATAATAAGTTATAACTTTATTTTTAATAAATTTATATTTTTCTAAAATATAGGATATGGAGAAATTCATGCAACAATATTGTATAGCTCCTTCAATTTTATCAGCAGACTTTGCTCGTTTAGGTGAAGATATAACAAAAGTTTTGGCATCAGGTGCAGATATGATTCATTTTGATGTGATGGATTATCATTATGTCCCTAATTTAACTATTGGTCCTGTGGTATGTCAGTCAATACGTAATTATGGTATCAATGCTCTTATAGATGTACATTTAATGGTAGAACCAGTAGATGATATTATTCCTGATTTTGTTAAAGCTGGTGCAAATATTATTTCTTTTCATCCAGAAGCATCTCACGATATTTACCGTTCCTTACAATTAATTAAATCTTTAGGGTGTCAAGCTGGTTTAGTATTTAATCCAGCAACATCACTATCTTATCTTGAATATGTAATAGATAAAATAGATATAATTTTATTGATGTCTGTAAATCCAGGATTCAGCGGTCAATCATTTATTTTATCTACTTTAGAGAAATTACGTCAAGCACGTAAACTCATTTATGATAGTAAACGTAATATTCGCTTGGCAGTTGATGGAGGTATAAAAATTAATAACATTGGTGCTATTGCAATAGCAGGTGCTGATACGTTTATAGCAGGTTCAGCAATTTTTGATCATATGGATTATAAATATATTATAAATCAAATGCGTTATGAGATTGCTATAGCAAAAGAAAATAATAAAATAATAAAATAATATATATTATTTTTTCAAAAAAAACTTAATATTAAGTTACTGAAATATTGTTATTAACAAACTTAATTCAATTAATGCATGACATTAGTATAGATAAAATGACTACTCAATTTTTTATTAAAATTGCATCTATGATTACATTTATTGTATAAATATAATATTGGCTGTATTAGTATGTTTATCATTAATATTATTAAATACTTAAATTTTATAAATTAAAAAAATTTGCATATTATTATATTTTCTGTAATATGCATAATTATATAATAAATAAATTATTCTGCTATGAAATTATAAGCTTGTAAGATCTTATTTTAAGTTATTAAATATTTATATAAGTTTATACTAATAAATAAAATTAATATTTTAAATAGTATTATATATAAAATATATAATAATATATGTATTATATTTTAATAATATCGTTATCTTTTATTAGTAAAAACTGTATATTTTTTAACATTAAAATTTAATAGTTAAATTAATGAATTTTAATTTTTCTATCTAAAATAAATATTTTTAATTAATATACTATATTATAGTAATACATGAAACATGTATACCTAATAACACTAATAATATTAATATAAATATATTAAAATATTGGGTATATACATAGAATATAATTCATCTTAATTAAGAATAACGTAATAATATAAGAGAGATTTCATAATAATATACAAATTAATTTATATATTAAATGCGTGATATTTTAGTATAATCATTTTACTAAAATTATATAATAATTGATGATATACTTTATAAGTTCAACAAACTATCATATTCAAGTTTTTAGTATAAATAAGTATAACGATTATACAATGATAACATATTATTATGATTAAATATTATTTAAATAAATATGAATAATATAAAAATAAATCATAAATACAATTATATTAAATATCATAAAAATATAGAAAATTAAAATAAAAGTCATACTCTTTATAAGAGTATAATAGAAATATTTTAGATAATAAAATATCTTGAGTAAACTACAAACTATTAATAAATTTTTCAATACATAATAATTTTTATTATAGTAATAATAAAATATTATGCATGCAATATTTCTAATATAATAAATGATCAGATAAAGTTAACATTTTTTAATAAAAATTAAATATATTATTTATTAATACTGTAAAATATTTATAATAATTTACTTAATTACTAATTTTATTGCATCAATAAATAATATAGCATAGAAAGATTATGTAATAACATAAGTATATTTATATTAAAATTATTATGAATAATAAACATATAGCATATGTAAGTAGTATTATTATGCATTAATAAATTATATAATCATACTAATTGTACTACAATCATTTTATAAAGTTATATAATATTTATATATCACTATTACAAAGTTATTCAATAATTATATTTAATAAATGTTTCATAATTATATATTTTAGTGCTTAATACAACTAATTATCTTAATATAATAAGATGCATAGGAATTAGTAAACATGAGTAAGCCTATTGTTTTTAGTGGTACGCAACCATCTGGAGAGCTTACCATTGGTAATTATATTGGCGCTTTGCGTCAATGGGTATATATGCAAGATCAATATGATTGTATTTATTGCATTGTTGATCAACATGCTATTACGGTACGTCAAAATGCATATCAATTACGTAAAAATACATTGGATACATTGGCTATTTATCTTGCTTGTGGTATAAATCCTAATAAAAGTACTATTTTTTTACAATCGCATGTTCCTGAGCATGCTCAGTTAGTATGGGTGCTTAATTGCTATACTTTTTTTGGCGAGCTTAGTCGTATGACTCAGTTTAAAAATAAATCTAAGCATTATACTAAAAATATTACTGCAGGTTTATTTAATTATCCTATACTAATGGCTGCTGATATTTTATTATATCAAACTACTAAAGTACCAGTTGGGCAAGATCAAAAACAACATGTAGAGTTAAGTCGTAATATAGCAGTTCGTTTTAATGCAATATATGGTAATATATTTACAATTCCAGAGCCTTTTATTTTGCAATCTGGTGCTCGCATTATGTCTTTGTTAGAACCAACCAAAAAGATGTCTAAATCTGATGATAATCGTAATAATGTTATTGGATTATTAGAAAGTCAAAAATCGCTAATAAAAAAAATTAGACATGCAGTTACAGATTCTGATAAACCAGCTGTTATTCATTATGATGTAATTAATAAAGCTGGTGTTTCTAATTTATTAGATATTTTATCTGGTATGACAGGGAAAAATATATTAGAAATAGAACAAGAATTTAAAAATAAAAATTATAATTACTTAAAAGATGCAGTTATTGATGCAGTATCAGATATTTTAACGCAATTACAAGAAAATTATTATAGTTTTCGTAACAATGAAAAATTATTATATAATATTTTATGTGATGGAGCTCAAAAAGCTAGTGCTCGTGCAAAAAAAACTTTAGAACATGTATATAATATAATTGGTTTTGTTACCCCACATTAAATTATTATAGATTTTAAATGTTTTACAGATTCTATCTAATATGCTTTTAAGCAGTCTCATTTAATAATTTTTATATTTTATTATCTATATAAGTGTCTTATTATTAAGTAATAATGTTAATTAATAATAAATTTCTTTATTTTAGATACTATAATATATTAATTTTTAAAAAAATATATACTTCCTTAAGTATCTTATAATATTACTAATATAAGTAACTATCATAAAAATTTTTATAAAAATAAATGTTATTATATATTTTATGGTAATTAGTTATTAAATTTAAAGTTATTAATATCTATATAACTGCTGATTAAAAGTAATATCTTAAAATATTTTTATGAAATAAATTATGTAATAACACTATTATATCTTGTCATTGTAAGATCATATTATATTAATAATATTAAATAAATTTATTAAAAATATTTTTTTATATATTGCACAATATCATATATAAAATTACTATGTATTAATATTGTAAATTTTATTGCTTTATTACTTTAATAAATAAGTTATGAGATTTTACATATAAAAATATTGTTTATTAATATAAAATATTTTATAAAAAATTAATTTATACTATTTTACGGTAAATATATTATTACTTAATATATGTATTATATTATTATTTGAATCTACTAAAAGTTTGATCTTTTATATAAAATTACTTTAAATAAATTAATTTACTTATATCTTGTGTAAGAATATATTTATATAAAAATATAATTTTTTAATATTTTAAATGAAAATTATTCTTTTAAAGAATTAAATAATTTTAAATTTTTTTTAAAAAAATAAATATTATTTAGTTAATTATCTTTAATAGATAAGAAAATTATTATAAAATATAATACCTTTATCAAATGATAACCTTGAATATTATGCAATATAAAAAAGCTTTATTTAATTTTTTCTAAAAATATTATATTAGTAATATAATATATTGATATTATTATCATAAATAAATAGTATGCATTATACTACCTATTTATTAAATATATAGTTATATAATAAATAATATATTAAATATAATAAATTTAATTATATATTATTTTTAATTTACTATACTTAAATAAAATGATATTTTAATAGTATTAATATATATTTATATCTTACAAATAATAGATTTGTTGATATATAAGTATGTATTTCTACCGTACTATTTGTTTTAATAGATTTTTATACGTAAATTTTTATTACTCATGAAATGATACGTCTAATTATACGGTCTTATATTTATAATTTTATTAGATACTAATTAAATTAACGTAATTAAAATTATAGCAATTAACTTTGTATTGCAATTTTCAACAAATAGACTACAAATATAGTAGTATATTTGTTATGTTACTATATTAGTTAGAAAAATAAAGACTGAACTATATAGCAATAATTAAATAATTTTTATTTTATATATATTTAATATTGTACAAATATTGTATGTCATAGGTATGATATTACATTTTTTGTTATTATCTATAGATAATACAATAATAATCAGTAACTATCTATTTAAACAATCAAATTTAGTCATATAATGTAATTAATTTATTAAAATATTAGTATATTCTTTTTTATCGATAAAAATGTATCTATTTTATATATATTTAATAGTGTTTTTTTGCTTGATGTATGATAAATATAAAATATACTATATTAATTAATATTACAATTTATTTAAAGAAATTATTTAATTAGTGGTTTTGTCGCTTATCTAATATTAATTTAAAAACTAAAAATTTATATTATTTATAATTGTATATATAGCATTCAGAATTACAATAAAATTATATATACTTAAATAATTATTAATAATATTATAAATAATTTATAACATGTTATAATGAATAATTACTGATTAATATGATAAAAATATATTTTATATATATTGTATTGTTGATATATTAATACAATATTAATAATTAAATTATTAATTAATAAATTACAAGAATCTAAATAGCATCAAATAACATAATTAACATATGTTCTATGTATAACATAATTGTGTATATATTATTATTTTATAAGTTATAATATAATTATATTAAGTTGTTAATTTATTATTGTAATACATTGTAATAATTAATTAATATACTAAAATATGTTATTTATTAACAAAATAGATTAATTTTTACTATGCTAGTACGTTACGATAATTTTATTAAACTATATATAAAATATTTATTGTGTTTTTTGGTATCATTATATATATAAAATATAATTAATGCATGATAACTATTAAAAAAATAATTTTTGTTATATATCTTTTAACTAATTATCCAATACAATAATATTATTATATTAATTAATACTTAGTAAAATAAATAATGTTTATTAAAAGATTCAATAACTAGTTTTAATAAGTATAAATTATACATATAATAAGATAACAGGACTCAGGCAGATATTAGTTATATAAAACTTTATTTATAAACATCAAATTATTAATACTTATTCATTAAGGAAACAAATTAATTATGAATTATAACTTATATTATTAAAATTATTATTATTTTAAATAATCATTATTAATGATTGATACTGTTATAATAAAAATAATTAAAAAATTATAGCATTTTATTTATTTAATGAATATATGAAATATTTAGAAAAGTTTTTACTAAAAAACTAATATAAATTATATAATTTAAAATATTAATAAATATTAAAGAGTATAATACATAATTAAAATTAAATAACTGTTAAAAATATTTTCTAAATTTTTATATGCTAATTTAGCAAAGATACACAATAAACAATAATCTGCTATCTTAAATATTTTATTTTTTAGGCACAATTTTTTAAAAGTATTATTTTTTAGAACAATTTAATCTATTGTAAATGCAGTATTTCGGAAATACACAATGCAAGAACATTATAAGATTTTAGTTGTTTATGATGATATGCGTTTACACGTATTATTAGAGCGTTATTTAATCGAACAAGGTTTTCAGGTGCGTGGCATTGCTAATGCTGAATAAATGGATTGATTATTAACTTGTGAATCTTTTCATTTAATCATATTAGATTTAATGCTTTTTGGTAAAGATCGTCTTTTGTTTGCCGTAATGCACACAGTCAAAGTAATCCTATACTCATTATTATGGTTACAACAAAAGGATAAGAGATAGATCGTATTGTTATTTTAGAAATTGGTACTGATAACTATATTTCAAAACCATTTAATCCTCGTGAACTATTAACACGTATTCGCGCTGTATTACGTCATCAGGCTCAGAAACTACTAGGTGCTCCTGCTCAGGAAGATACTATTATTTCTTTGGTATATTTAAATTAAATCTAGATACTCACGAAATATCTCGTGAAGATAAAATATACCATTAATTAGTAGCGCATTTGCAGTACTCAAAGCTTTAGTCAGCCATCCTAGTCAACCAATATCTCGCAATAAATTAATGAATTTAGCATGTGGCTGCGAGTATAATGCTATGAAACGTTCTATCGATGTACAAATTTCTCGATTGCGTCAAATGTTAGAAGAAGATCTAACTCATCTTAGTTATATGCAAACTGTTTAGATCCTGGGTATGACGCTTTTGCAGCGTAGATTATTAACTAGTAAGTTCTTACTATTTGTTGGTTTATTATTATGTAATGCTATTATTATATATTTTATTATTCTGAATATTCTTATTCAGCTAAGTTTTAATTAGTATAATCAAGTATTATCGTATAAAGTAAATATACTAATAAACATACATTGCAACTTGAGGATACAGAACTAAAAATCCTTTTAGTTTTTAAACGTAAGATTTGCCGTGAGTTAAGTATTACGTTTTATACTAATATCTCTGCTGAAGACAGTGATTTAAACTTAGCTAAACATGATAAGTATTTTAGTAAAAAATGACTCATAATATGTATGGTCTAACATATATTCGCGTTGAAATTCATTATAATACTCCAAGTTTTATGGATAAAAACTTAGCTATCTCCTAAAATTTGGGTAAGTATTCCTTTAATAAAAATACATCAGAGAGAATTTTTTCCATTATGTATATATCATCATTATTATATTGCTATTAATAGGTAAAACATGACTATGTATTCGTGTTCATAATCAATATTTAATAAAATTAGAACATGATACTATTCAAGTTAGTAAAGAATATATTCCATAACTGTTATAAGAATATGGAGTATATGAATTACGTTAAGTGATATGAGCTTTTAATAAAATTACAATCAGAGTGAAACAAATAATAGTTGATCAAATCTTACTTATGGCAGGTATTAGTCATGATCTACGTACTCAGCTAACACGTATCCGTTTAGCTGCTGAAATAATACAAACTAAAGATTGTTATTTAATAGATTCTATTAATAAAGATACTGAAGAATGTAATGCTATTATTGAGAAATTTATTGATTATTTACGTACTGGGCAAGAAATATAAAGTTAAATATATGATTTAAATAGTATTTTAGCTGAAGTTATAGACAAAGATAATACTTATGATAAAGTAATTGATACTAATTTTATTAAAGGAGTACTACTAGTAAATGCTTCTTACCGTCTTTCAATTAAATGCACTATTATGAATATGTTAGCAAATGCTATACGATATGGTAACGGTTAGGTAAAGTTTAGCAGTGGCACCCAAGATAAAAAACTTGGTTTCAGGTGGAAGATAACAATCCAGGGATTATATCTGAACATTTAGAGCGCTTATTCCAACGATTTATACGAGGTGCAATGCTAATAATACTATGAGCAGCACTAGTCTTGGTTTAGCCATATTATGACATATTATTAATAGCCATTCTGGCAGTTTAGATATAGCTACTAGTGAACGAGGTGAACGTATTTATACTTTTTTATTAATGCCTGATTCTTATTCTATTTCAGTACACTCTTTAAAATAAAATATAATACATAAAAATAAATAGTTTTTATAATTTTTTTAAAGTGATAATCATCTAGTTACATAAGATGTATATATCATATATATATTTTTTAAAAAAGGTGTTAAATGAAATAATATTTTTATATTTCATTTTATTACATATATGAATTTATTTAATTTTAATAGTAATATAACTATCTTATTATAAGATGTATTCAGTATTGTATATATAATAAAACAAAATATTAATTTTAAAAGAGTTATAAAATATTTTATTTTTAATGTATATTTAAAATAATTAATACTATTTTAGTATATTATATTGTATTAAATTAATACTGACTAAATATATTATAAAATGTATTTAATAAAATTATAATACGAAAATTAATATATAATATATTAATCATTTACTAAATATAATATAAATAATATGATTATATTGCAAACAGATGTTATTAATATTTTTTAAAAAATTAATTAGTATTAAAAATAAAAAATTATAAATTATTTTTAATAAAAGCTAATAATTTGTTCATATTATTACAAGATAATCTTAAATTTATTATGAATACTTAATAATCATTAACGATAGATTATTATCTATATACTTTAGAAATTTGTATTAGTTAAAAACAATTAAATTTTATTATATATGTATTATAAAGATAACTATTATAAATACATTTAATATTTATATAATTAAATAATTATAAAATTTATACCTTTATAATTTTTAATTAGTAACATGATTAAATGTAATAATACTATATATTTATATATTATATTAATGATATAAATATAAGAATATACAATAATTAAAATTATAATTATTATAAATAATTTTATGTATAATCAATAAAAACTTATAATAATATATTTTAAGATCAGTCAAATTTAAAAAGAAATTTTAATTTTAAATTAGTATGAAATAATTTTTATAAAATATTTATTGTAATCTTTATTAAAAATACTTTACAAATCATAGTGATTTCATATTTATTTGTTAAATTTAGTTATATAAAATATATATGTTTTATTGTTACATAATAAAAAATAGTATTAATAATTTAAACAATACAATATTTAAATGTATCCATTCATATTATGGATAATATATTTTTTTTAAAAAATTATCTATAATAATGAATATTGTATATACAAAATATTATTAAGTTTTAAATATTTTATGCATATTTATATATTTACTATTAAATTTATCTTATATAGTATTATTTAGCTATATTAATATTTTATATTATATGATAGATAATTATATTATTATAATAAATTTTATTTTTTAAAATTTTTTAATACAAAAGCAATAAAATTGCTATTTAATTTAAATATTATTGTGATATTTATTTTTACGATTATATCTTAAAAGATATTAAGATTAAATAATTAATAACAGTCATTCCTTAATAATAATTTTAGTATTTTTATAAAATTAGTTACTTAAATATTTTATATGTATACAATACTATATTAGTATACATTTTTTATCCTTGCTTATTTTAGTAAGTATTATACTTTATTTTTAATAAGATTATAAATAATATCTTATAATTAATGAAATATTTTATATATCATCTAGTATGATCATTAATAGTGATTAGTAGTAAAACTATACTATGTATTTTTATAAAATTACTATGTAAGTAAATTATTAATTACTAAATAAAAATATAATCTTTATATATTAACTTAGTAATTATATATAATATAGCAATATAATTATATATTATAACTATTAATTAATAATACTATCTTGATATAGGATTTTAAGATTTTAATGCAATATCTTCATTATTTTAATGTAATAAAATAAATATAATATATTTAAAAAGTTTCATGAGAATAATTTTTAAGATTTAAATATTAACTTTTGAAGAAGTAATATTAATTATTTAATATGATCTTATTATAAATATAATAATGTTTTCTGAAAAACATATTATATTATAAATAATTTGAATTATATTAATATAACTTAAATTATTTAGAACTAAAAACATTAATGTGATATGATCAGTATCAAGTATATTCATTGAATTATGTTTATTTTTTAATAAAATATAGTATATTATTAGCAATAACATATATAAAATATTCATTATCAATATTAAAATAATTTTACTAAAGAAATTAATAAATTTTAGATCATCTTTTGATTCAAAATAAATGATTAATACTATATTTTTTTATTAGTTACTAATATTTTATTAAAATATATAAAAAATATAATTTTATTTTTTATGTATTTAACAATTAGGTGTTTTTATATATAAAAAATTTTAATATTACTAAGAATATGTATTAATTTTTTTATAAAAATTCTCTATTAGTACTTATCTTATTAGATAATTTAAGTAATTTTATATTTTGTAATAGGATGATTATTATATAAGAATTATATAATTAGTAATTTTAGAGAGATATTTTTATTACAATACATCTCATTAAAATTATATTTCATTCTTTAAATATATAATAACGTTATTAGCACTTATATGTGCTTATATTAGATCAATAGTTTAATGATATTTTTGTAAAATTTTTTATTTTTATCTTTAATTATAATGATAAAAAATTTACTTAAAATACTATATATAATATTAAACTCATTATAGTTAAATTATATTATTGATAATAAAAAATTAATAATAAATATTATCATTTATAATATAAGATGTATTATATTTATTTAAATATATTTAATATCATTAAAGAGTTATAAATATAGCGTTTATCATATAATTAAAATATATGATAAGGTATATGCAATCATATATATCAATATATACTATGCATATAATATATTTATTAATTAATATTATGATTCATTTTAACACATGCAAAGATATTTTGTAAAATTATCAAACAATACATTCATTAATATAAATATATACTGACATAATTATAACAAGGTAAAAAAGAATGTTATTTGAACAATTAGAATCAAAAATTCAGCAAGTAATTGATACGATCATGATATTACAGATAGAAATAGAAAATCTAAAAGAACAAAATATTAAGTTAAACAAAGAAATACAAGAAGCAGCTAATTATCATGAAATTTTAATACGAGAAAATGAACAATTAAAAGAAGAGCAAAACTTACGTCAAGAACGTCTACGTTCTTTGTTAGATAGAATGGATGAATTTAACTCGTAATTTTTTAATGGTATTGCTATTTAAATATTATAAATATTTTTAGTAAAAATATAAAAAAATGATATTATTACATAATATGTTAGTATATTCTTATTAAGAATATATACTAATTGAATTTTTTCTAAAATTATACATATTTAAAATATTTGTTGTATTAACAAATTATATTATATTATTAGTAATTTTTAAATCTTTATTATTCTATTGTTTATTATAATATCTTATAAT
Organism: Candidatus Profftia lariciata; assembly: GCF_020541265.1. GTDB lineage: Bacteria > Pseudomonadota > Gammaproteobacteria > Enterobacterales > Enterobacteriaceae > Profftia > Profftia lariciata. The sequence continues at coordinate 313,454 of NZ_CP045925.1, forward strand.
TTTAAAAAATTATTGACTTATCTATCTTAAAATATAAAATAGTACATTACCAAAATCTTTAAAAGATGATATATAATTATATATCAAAAAATATTTTTTTAATTTTAGTAAAATTACTTTTTAAAAATGTATTTAATATCTCTTATAAAAATATTTTTAATCTTTTATAAGTAATTTTAAGTTACTTTTTTATTGAATGTGTGTATATTACAAGTACTAGTAAGGTGAGGTGGCCGAGAGGTTGAAGGCGCTCCCCTGCTAAGGGAGTATGTAACTAATAATGCATCCGGGGTTCAAATCCCCGTCTCACCGTTATTATGCACCCATAGCTCAGCTGGATAGAGTACTCGGCTACGAACCGAGCGGTCGGAAGTTCAAATCTTCCTGGGTGCACCATACTAAATATACTTATAGTATATGCATCGTCTTTCATGATGATTAAAGATATTAAATAATATACAAAATAACTATTATGTAAATAATTATTTTTAACTTATTGATCTATGAATATTTTTAGTTAAAAATTTAGAGTAATAATACTCTTAATTTATATATTACTGTTATTAATATATTATATTATATATAAGTTTAATTATATATATATTTAATATGTTTCTCTGTATCTCAAAATAAATAATATATATAAATATTAAATGAATTTTTATATAGCACAGTATTTCTTAAATATTAATTATTTAATATACTTATTAATCATTTAAGTTTTTATAAAAAAATCACTCTTAACAATATAAATAATAATGTTATTATGATCTTATTTTATATAATTATTAGATTGATATAATTTTAAAAAATATTTACTAAAATTATTAGTATTATTTCTTAATAAAAAATAGTTTATTATATAATAATATATTATTAGTCATATGTATCTTTAAGAATATAGAAAAAATATTATTTATATTTTATTTTTGCTAAATTTTTTATATATTGTAATATAATGTATTACAATATAAATGAATCATTGCAGTTATATTAATTTTTTTAAAATTATAATATATTAATTAGTATAAATGTAATTTATTATTCAAGATTATATTCTGAATTAAATATTTTATACTAATCTATTTAATAATAGGTACTTTTTATTTATTTAATTATATTAAATATTGATTGTTACAAAAACTGTATATTATTTATATAAATAATTATTATTATAGTTCGTAATGTATACATATATAAAATATGTTTTTATTTTTATTTACATAATACTAATTTATTAAGAGAAAAATAATAACTCCAAGATATCAAGTAATGAGTAATATTACATAACTTTTAATTATTAATATTTTATATTGGAAACAAATTAATTGATATCAAAAAATAATTATTTATATAATCTAATATTAATATTTAATTAATGTCATTAATGTGTAATATTATCCCTATAATTAGCGTTATATAATACTCTATATTTAAAATATTTTTATTAGTGTTTTATTAATATGTATGATAAACAAATATATTTAATTTTATTTATGCAATCTCTAATGTTCTTTACAGTAATTATCATGAACTATAGTTCATGATAATAATACGAAAATAATCAAGAAATGTTATATAATATAATTCTATATTTTTTATATTAAGTTTAATATTTCCTTGATTATTATTTTATAAATTGAACTCATATATATTAACATATAATATGTATCAATATAATGCTGATATATCTATATATCTTTTTAAGATTATTAGATATACTGTATAATATGATAATTATACAGTATTATCAATAAACAAATATAGAATATATTATTATATATATCATATAAATATTATAGTAATAATTATTTAATTGATAGGAGAAGTAAGTTTGATCCCTGATGTATCTAAAGGCTTAATATGGTTACAAAAAAATCCGGATGTTATTTACGGAATTAAACGTGGTATTGAACGTGAAACTCTCCGAGTAACTACAGCAGGCCAATTGGCCACTTCTAATCATCCAGAGATATTAGGAAAAGCATTAACTCATCCTTGGATCACAACTGATTTTTCCGAATCCTTACTAGAGTTTATTACTCCTGCAGATTCTAATATTGATAATATGTTATCTTTTTTGACCGATATTCATTCTTATGTTGCAACTAATTTAGTTGGAGAACGTATGTGGCCTATGAGTATGCCTGGTTTTATTAAACATGAAAATAATATTATATTAGCTAAATATGGTACATCTAATATTGGTCAATTTAAAACAGTTTATCGTAAAGGCTTAAAAAATCGTTACGGTGCATATATGCAAATAATATCTGGCATTCATTATAATTTTTCCTTGCCTTTTATATTTTGGCAAAAATGGGCTGGAATTAAAGATGTTAAAAGTGGTAAACAACAAATATCTGCAGGCTATTTTCATTTAATACGTAATTATTATCGTTTTGGTTGGGTCATTCCATATCTATTTGGAGCCTCGCCGGCTATGTGTTCTTCATTTTTAAAAAATCGTCAAACTAATCTTCCATTAAAACAAAAAGATCATATGTTATATTTACCATATGCTACTTCATTACGTCTTAGTAATTTAGGTTATACTAATAAATTACAAAATAATTTAGGTATTATGTTCAATAGTTTATCAAACTATGTCACTTTACTTAAAAAAGCAATATATACACCATATGATAAATTTAAGCAAATTGGAATCAAAGTAGACGGTCATTATCGTCAATTAAATGCTAATATATTACAAATAGAAAATGAACTATATGCTCCTATTAGACCAAAATGTATTACTAAAGAGCATGAATCTTTGTCAGAAGCATTATTAAGTCGTGGTATAGAGTATATTGAAGTACGTTCATTAGATGTGAATCCTTTTACTGCTATTGGTGTGAATGAAGATCAAGCTCTTTTCTTAGAAATTTTGTTAATTTGGTGTATATTAGTGGATTCTCCTAAAATAAATAATGATGAGTTGTTATGTATTCGTAAAAATTGGGATCGCATAATTCTTGAAGGACGTAAACCAGGACAAACTATTTGTATACATTACAATAATAGTTTTGAATTATTAGTAAAAATAGGTAAAGATTTATTTACTAGTTTACAGCGTGTTGCTAAAGTATTAGATAATATTTATGGAGGTAATAAATATTATCAAGTTTGTACTATGTTATTAGTAAGTTTTGATGATATTACATTAACATACTCTGCTAAAATATTAGAAAAAATAACTAAAAAAGGTTTTATTCAATTTGGTACTGAACTTTCAGAAATGTATTATCAAGAATTAAAGACAAGAGTATTATCAGTTCAACGCAAACAAGAACTACAACAAAAAGTAAAAGATTCTATTAAGTATCAATCTTATATGGAAGCTAAAGATTCTTTGTCAGATGCAATAAGCTTTGAAGAGTATCTTTATATGCATAATCAACGTTAGTAATTAAAAATTATAAGTATCGTTTAAATATTGATTGTATAAAAATTTTAAAAAAATAAATATATAATTAATATGTATATTATCAGTTATTTTGTTAATATTTTTAATATATTAATTTTGTATATTTATATTATATTAAATTATTTATATCATAAAATAGTATTTTAATTATGATATAATAATATTATGTGATTATTTATTTTATTATTTAAATAAGTAATAACATTAAATATATAATGAATCTATATATCTTTATAAAACTAACTTTATAAGTTGTTAATGTTAAATATTATTAAATTTTTTAAATTATTAATCTTTTATAAAGATGGTAAAAATATATTTATAAATAAATTATTTTTAATATTAAAGATAATATATATTGTAATGCAATATATTAAATATATTTTTTATATTTATATGTCATTATATAATATTTACTATATATTTATTACAATTAAATATATTATATATTATATCTAATTACTATTAAATAGTAAAAGTAATAAAGACATTATTAATAATAATGTATTGTTTTTTAAAAACTTATTTTTAATAATTAAAATTTTTTTATTTGCTATGTAGCATTTTGTTATTGATAAATATTTTTTATTAAAATAATTAATATATTACTAATAAATACAAAATAACATATTATATTGTAATAAAATTATCAATTATTGACAATAATGACAGAATAATTTTTAGTATTATTAAGTTTTTATTAAAATCAATATTCATACTATGTATGTATTATGAAGATTAATAATAACATATTTTTTATAATATATAGAATTAACATAATAATTAAGATATTTAATGCCTAATAAAAAATTAAATGTTTCTAATGGTACTTTTTCTAAAAATATTATTTTTGTAGTTAATTAATATTATTTGAGAATACTAAAATAATTTAAGCTAATATATTATACAAGTGATTAACGTAATGATAGTATGTTGTTTATAATAAGAAAATATTAATTGTATTTATATATACTGTAAGCTAAATAAAAATATTTATTACCATAACACTAACACATTAGTAATGTATATATTATAAATTATATTTTATTTTTATAAACATGATATTTTAATTTATAATCAATTATTCTATAATGTTTTTATATCATACAATTAATATTGTATCTATAATTAATATTAAAGCAATAAAAATTAATATTTCTTATTTTATACTAATAAAATATTATCTGTAGATTTATTTATATAATTATTTAACAAAATAATAATTTTTATACTATATTATATCTATATCTAAATATATAATTGTTGTTTAGTCATGTTATATCTATAAAATATTAAATTATATTATAATAAGTTTTATCATAAAATATTTTACTTATTAAAATATTAATGTAAAAGTTATTTTGTATTTTAAATAACTATATTAAGTTTACTGGAAATTTTGATGCGTTTTTCTATAAATAATTTTAATATTTGTTAATGATAAAAAATAATAATTTATATTGTAGCATAATCATGAAGAATATACTAAAAAGTAATATATTTACTTTTAAAAAAAATATTCAATATTTATAATATAATACTATTATTCTATTATAATATATAATAACAAGTGCTTAAAATTTTTATTATTTTACTAACTTTAATATAGCAAGGTTACTTGATATATTAAAATTTTTATATTTTATTGTATTTATTGAGTAATTGATTTTTTTAAAAGAATAAATTTTTTAAGAAGTAATTTTCATAAAATACATTATTATAGAATATCATATAAATATATTAATTATTAATAATAATGTTACCAATTAACTTGAGTTTTCTCGTAAAAATAAGTATGATAATTATATTATAGTCGCACATACAAATACGTTCCTTCCTTTCTATAGTCTTATAATTGACTATGTTAAGAAGCTGCATAAATCCATAAGGAGCAATTTATGCGTCATTATGAAATAGTTATTCTAATTAATCCTGACCAAAATAATGAACAAATTACAAATATTATTAATCGCTACAGTCTTATGATTAATAAAGCATCAGGATATCTTCATCGAATAGAAAATTGGGGACGTCGTCAGTTAGCCTATCCAATTAATAAATTATATAAAGCTCACTATCTTTTGTTGAATATTGAAGCCACTCAACATGCTATTAATGATATAGAAAATGATTTCCGTTTTAATGATGTCATTATACGTAACATAATTATACAAACTAAACATGCGATCATTGAAGCATCACCTATGATAAAACCTAAAGAAGAACGTCGTAATGATCGTCGTAAAGACGATTTTGTTAATGAAATAGTTGCTGGAGACTATTAAAAATAATTCTTAAAATAAATATTAATGCACCTTATTTTAACAAGCAACATTCATAAATTTTGAATTAAAAATAATACTCTCTCCAGAGCTAGCACACTATCACTATATATTTAAAATAATACATTAAAATAATAAATAATTAAATTATAAATAACTGTAATATGATACAGTTATCATGATTACTAAACAATCAATTTTATTGTAATTACTTATAAATTAACAATTAGCAAGATACTAAAAAATGTAAATTAAACAATTACTAAGATTATTTATAAATTAAAAATTAGTATTGCATACTATAAAAGTATTATTCACTTAATAAATTTTGGAGATTAATCATATGGCACGTTATTTTCGTCGTCGTAAATTTTGTAGATTTACTGCAGAAGGAATTCAAGAAATAGATTATAAAGATATTATTATGTTAAAAAATTATATCACTGAAAGCGGTAAAATTGTGCCAAGACGTATTACCGGTACTCGTGCAAAATATCAGCGTCAGTTAGCATCTGCTGTCAAGCGCGCTCGTTATCTTGCTCTGTTACCATATACTGATGATCATCAGTAATAGATTGTTTTATAGATAATTTAAATAAAGGAGATAGAGGAATGGAAATTATTTTACTTGATAAAGTAGTCAATTTAGGTAACTTAGGTGATCAAGTGAAAGTTAAATCTGGTTATGCACGTAATTTATTAATTCCTCAAGGTAAAGCTGTTCCTGCAACAAAATACAATATAGAATTATTTAAGAAACGTCGTGCTCAATTAGAAAAGCAATTAGCTGATGCTTTAGAAGCTGCTCAAGTTCGTGCTACTACAATTAAGAAATTAGGTACTATAATCATTAATGCTAAAGCTGGTAATGAAGGTAAACTATTCGGTTCAATTGGTACACGAGATATAGCTAATGCAATTACTGCGCTTGGCATACAAGTAGAAAAAAATGAAGTTCGTCTACCAAATGGTGTTCTACGTACTCTTGGTGACCATGAAGCCTATTTTCAAGTAAATAGTAATATATCAGTAAACTTAAATATATTAGTAGTTTCAGAAAAAAAATAAGCAATATATAAAAAAATATATTTTTGTGTATGAATAATTAGATAGTTAATTAATATTCATTATTACTGTATATAATAATTATATTTTATATTTTGTATCAAAATATTTAGTTAATAATTAGATAATAAATAAATAAAAAAATAATATATAATAAATAAATTATTAATGTTTATTTTAATTTAAGATCAATTAAATATATAATATTTTAATAAACAATATAAAAATATTTTGCTTATTATGTTATAATAATATAGTCAATTATATAATAGTTATCTTGAATAATGTTTTTATTTTAATTAAGATTGTAAATATATAGTATCTATAATAGATATATTTATTATTTACTTTATTAGTTTAATGAAAATAACAATTTTTTTAAAAAACATAAAAGTTAAATAAAATATTTAATATATATACTATATAATCATATACTATTCTCATACATTGATCTAATGTTTATTCTATATTATTTGTATTTCATATATAAGTAATTTTTAAAAAACATGCTTTATATAAGAATACTTATTATTACATAGTATTAAATATCTTGTTTTATATATCTTTAAAAGATTAGTGATGACCTTTAGATAAAAAACGAATATAATTGATACTTAACTTAAATATATACTTAATTTATAAAATATTTTTTATTCGTTATATTTACAATATTAGTATATTTTATACAAATAATATTAATTCAATTATTATGATTAAATCACATATCAAAAAAAGTTAATATAAGTTAAAAATTTTATTTATTATGCACAATAATAAATTGTATATATAATAAATACATTGAAAATTTTTCTTACAATACATTTATGCTATTGTATTAAATTATTGATATAGTATGCATATTCTATTATAGAATATAATAAAATTATTTTTTATCACTTGTATTTATTATATGCTAACTTTTAATTAAGTATATATATCTATGATATAATACATTTTTTAGACTTAATATCGGAATAATCATGAAAAATAGTACTGCTGATATTCGTCAAGCATTTCTTGATTTTTATCATAGTAAAGGACATCAGATATTAGAAAGTAGTTCTTTAATGCCAAATAACGATCCAACGCTATTATTTACAAATGCAGGTATGAATCAATTTAAGGATATATTTCTTGGTATTAATAAATATAATTATAATAGAGTAACAACTTGTCAGCGTTGTATTCGTGCAGGAGGCAAACATAATGATTTAGAACATGTTGGGTATACTTCTCGTCATCATACTTTTTTTGAAATGTTAGGTAATTTTAGTTTTGGTGATTATTTTAAATATGAAGCTATTAAGTTTGCATGGGAATTATTGACTGATAAAGATTGGTTTAATCTTACTAAAGAAAAACTATGGGTAACTGTTTATAATACTGATGACGAAGCATTTAATATTTGGGCATACGAAATTGGTATTCCACAAGATCGTATTATTCGTATCGGTAATAATAAAGGCATACCTTTTACTTCAGATAATTTTTGGCAGATGGGTAATACCGGTCCATGTGGTCCATGTACGGAAATTTTTTATGATCATGGAGATCATATATATGGTGGACTTCCAGGAAGTTCTGACGAAAATGGAGACCGCTATATTGAAATTTGGAATATTGTATTTATACAGTTTAATCGTCAATTAGATGGTACAATGTTACCGTTATCTAAACCATCCGTTGATACTGGTATGGGATTAGAACGTATTGCAGCTGTTCTCCAAAATGTTACTTCAAATTATGATATAGATATTTTCCGTGATCTTATTACTGCAATAGCAAATATAATTGGTATTACTGATGTTTCAAAATTTTCTAATAAATCCTTGTGTGTTATAGCCGATCATATTAGATCTTGTGTATTTTTAATTGCTGATGGTATATTGCCTTCTAATGAAGGTCGTGGCTATGTACTTAGACGTATTATTCGTCGTGCAGTACGTCATGGTGCTATAATAGGAGTTAAAGAACCTTTTTTTTATAAATTAGTTACACCACTTATTGAAGTTATGGGAGTTTTTGCAAATCAGTTAAAGTGTAAATATTTAATAATTAAACAAATTCTAAAAAATGAAGAAGAGCAATTTTCTCGTACCTTAGAACGTGGTTTAGCATTACTCAATGAAGCTCTAGTGAATGTTACCAATGATACATTAGATGGTGAAACAGCTTTTTTATTATACGATACATATGGTTTTCCTTTGGACTTAACGATTGACGTTTGTCGTGATCTTAATATAAAAGTTGATATCATTGGTTTTAAAAAATTAATAGCAACACAACGATGTCGTGCAAAACAATCGAGTCATTTTAATATTGATTATAGTAATTTAATTTATTCTAATAATATCTCTAGTTTCTCTGGTTATGATAATATTAAACAATATTCTATAGTTACTGCACTTTTTTGTAACAATAAAGCAGTTGATATTATTAATGTAGGTGACAGTGGTGGGATTGTTATCCTTAATGAAACTCCTTTCTACGCAGAGTCAGGTGGTCAAATTGGTGATACAGGTCAATTAAATAGACAAGACATGAGTTTTCTTGTTGCTGATACAAAAAAATATGGCTTAGCAATTGGTCATCATGGTAAAGTTATTCATGGTTCATTAAAAGTTGGAAGCAAGGTTGAAGCGACTATTAATGAATTACGTCGTCATTCTATTTGTTTAAATCATTCAGCAACTCATTTATTACATGCTGCATTATTTCAAGTTCTTGGAAAACATATTTCTCAACAAGGTTCTTTAGTTAGTGATGATCATTTACGTTTTGATTTCTCTCATTTTAAACCTATTACTTTTAAACAAATATGTAAGTTAGAAGATATTATTAATTTATATATTCGTCGTAATCTACTTATTCAAACTAATATAATGGATCTTGAAGATGCAAAAGCAAATGGTGCAATTGCTTTATTTGATGACAAATATAATAAGATCGTTCGTGTATTAAGCATAGGTGACGTCTCGACAGAACTTTGTTGCGGTACTCATGTTTCTCAAACTGGTGATATTGGTCTATTTCGTATTACATCTGAAATGGGTATAGCATCTGGTGTGCGTCGCATCGAAGCTATTACTGGTAAATATGCTATTACTGCTATGCAGAATGATACAGACATTTTACGTAAATCTTCTTTTTTAGTAAAAAGTGATACACAAAATTTAGCAAATAAAATACAAGTTATAATGAATAAATATCGTTCTTTAGAAAAAGAATTACAATTTTTTAAAAATCGACAAGCATTACAGGAAAGTATTATATTATGTAATCATGCTATTGATTTAATGGGCATTAAATTACTAGTTAGTTGCTTAAATGATATAGATGTAAAAATGTTACATATTATAATTCATAATTTAAAAAATAAGCTAGGTTCTGGTGTAATCTTTCTTACTACCAATATCAACGGTAAAGTTACCTTAGCAGCAGGTATTACTAAAGATTTGATTGATAAAGTTACAGCTAATGATCTTATTAATATGGTACTTAAACAAACTGGCGGTAAAGGTGGTGGTCGCCCTGACATGGCGATGGCTAGTTGTATTAATATTGTTGCATTGCCACAAGCTATATCAAATATTAAGTCTTGGATTACCCAAAAACTCTGTTGTACTATAACATCATAGTATTTTAATAAAAAATATTATTTTATAATTTATCAATTTATTTGAAGGATACAATATTTATTATATAGAAGTATATACTTCATAACAATACAATATATGATATTATCTAGCATTATATTTTAGCTAATTAATTAAATTAGTTATACTTTAATAGTATCTTAAAATTCTTTTTATATTATATAATATATAAAATATAACTTATATAATAATATTCTTATAAATTAGTAATTTTTAATAAAAATATATATTACTACATATATTTTAATCTATTTTAATTGTTGATATGTTAAAAAATGATTTTTTATAAAAAATAACAACATTATTAATATGTTATTTAGAATATTTTTAATTAATGTTCATGAAACATATCAGATACTATATAGTGCTATATTTAACAAAATTTAAAATTAGATAAAAGTAATTTAAATAATATAATAAATTAATACTATATTTTTATCTAAAATATATAATATATATTTTAGATATTTTATTGTATGAACATATTATAAATATTACTATAGTATATATAGGGCACTATTATTTACTAAATTAAGATATACATATAACATAATATGAAATATTATATTGTTTTAGATTTTATAAATCCTTATAGACTGAACATGTATCTTTTAAATACAGATAAAATTATATGTTAAAGATATCTATAGATCAAGATATTTATAATTACATTAATAATTAAAATTATTAATGTAAATATATTATATAAATTAAATAATTATTTTTTATATATCAAAAAGATTGTTATAATTTATATATTGATAATATATTATAAATGATGAATAAAAAATAAGATATCTGATTTATAATATAAACATTATAAGGAGTAAGTAATGTTAATTTTAACTCGTCGAGTAGGTGAAACGCTCATGTTAGGTGATGAAGTAACTGTTACGGTATTAGGTATTAAAGGAAATCAGGTGCGTATTGGTATAAATGCTCCAAAAGAAATATCTGTCCATCGAGAAGAAATTTATCAGCGTATTCAATATAAAAAATCCAAACAAAATACTTATTAATTGTTTATATAGTTTGTTATTATATATAGGAGTTACAATAATATTTATTTTTTTAACTGTATATTATATATTTATTAGTCTTATAATACTTATTCTTGAATTTTTTATATTTTTAATTATTTTAGTATAATAATATTATATTTATTAAATCTTATAATTTAAGTAATTTTAAATTATAAATAATAATATTAACATTATATAGTATCAAATAAATTAATTATTTATAGTAAAATATATGATTTTCCTAAAAAATGATATATTAACTTAATATTATTTGATTTTTTAAAAAATTATAAAAATTAATATTTTGCAATTCAATAAAAAATTAATAAATACATTTTTTAAGAAAAATGTCTCAATAATATTTTATTAACTATAGTTATTACTGTATTATTGAAATGAAATAAATAAAAATCATATATTAATCTGCATTAATATATAAATAATAGCTAAATAAATAATATATTATATCTAGTAAATATAATGAATTATATTAATTTATTATTGGTTTGATTATACATAATTATTATTTGAATGAAATATTATTTTTTACTATTATCTAAAATAATATTTTTATGATTATTTTTTATTATTACAAATAAAATATATAGAAAAATATAATTATTATAATATAAAAACTATTTTAATATTATAAAATATATAAAGAATAGAATAATATTTTTATAAAAATTTTATTAAAAAAAAATAAATACCAAAATTAAAATAATTTTAAAGAATGGTTACATAACATATTAACTATTTTATTTGGATATAGTAACAAATATAAAAAATATTAAGGATCCTTGGATACATATAATAAAAAAATATTTTTAATAAAATACTAAAAAATTTATATAAATAATAATATTTATGTATCTAGCATATAAAAGATTTTTAGCTCTATACCTATAAATAAAATATATATTTGTTAAAAATTATGAATAGCATCATGATTAAAACAAACTTACTAATAATTGCACTGGGCTGTCACTAAGAAAAAATAAGTAAATGTGTAATAAAAAGTAAATATACGGAATATTAAAGCATAAATACGGATACTGTAATACATATAAAAAAGAAATATCTAGTAAAAATATGATATTACATAAAACATTAAGATTATTTGGTACAACTGTTAGAACAGAAAGTATATTTTTTATAAATATTAGTTATAGTAGTTTAATACTAATTTGCATTATATTGATTTTAGTTTATTTAATTATTTTTTCATATGATTGTTCATTAGCTAGATTATATATGTTTAGTAGTAATATTTTGAGAAAAATTACTGATATACTTGAAAAGTATTTTTACTTGATTATATTTTTTGCAAGTTATCTATTATTACAAGTTTATGGTGTAATGAATACTAATAATTTTATAATTTTTTAAAAACATTCACTACAAATTGTTCTATGAAAAAGTGATCTAGTTACGTTAGTTTTATCAAAAAAATAGTTTTTATTATTTTATTTGGTAAATGTTTCATAATTAAAACAATGATTTTTTAATATTTTATGTAATAATTAATTTAAATTAATTTCTATCTTGCTAATCTTTTATTAGAATCAATCCATATTTTAACAATTCATTATTAACAATATTTTCTTTATTAGGTTGTAATAGTATTCTAATTAATATATGTTTTAGCGTTAATATTATTGTATTTTTTATAATTTTCTTCTGTTGTTTCTTATTTTGTTGACTCTACATACAAAAAACACAAATATTAATTAAGTACGAAGTTTACTGAAAATAATTACTTGAATATTATCTATCGTTCTAGTATATTGATATTTTTAGTAGTTATGTTTTTTACTTTTAGCTACGTATTTATCATGTTCCCTAAAATAATCTTTAATATTGAAGAGCAAAATCTTTCAGTGTTATTTTATCTAGAAAATCATTTTTCTTTTATGTCTTATGGAAAATACATATTTTTACAATACTAGAATATAGTACTTCACTAATTTCTATTGTAAAATCTTTTTTGGATATTATCTTAAAATTCTGTAAGACATAAATAATTTAATAGTTATATTTACTTTTCAGAAAAATCAATATACTAATAATAACATTAAATTTAATCAATATATTTTTATAATCAATTTTACTTAAATTATTGCATATATTCATGCTAATATATTAAATACAATTAATAGATGCGTCTATTATTGCATTATTATGTTTTCTTGCTAAAGAATTCTATTCGTAAGGTATCTAATTTATATTAATATAAAAATAAACTAGAAAATTATTTTAATATAATTATAGAATTGTTAATTTTTTTAAAAAGTACAACAACTAATAATATTATATAATAATTACTTAAAATATTTGCTTATAAAATATTTTTTATTTTTTATAAAAAAAGTAATTGCAATTACTTTAATATTTAAGTTATTTATATATAATCTCATTTTTATTTAAAATTAGATAATTTTTATATTTTTAATAAACATATTGATTAATAATAATTAATTAATATATAATTATATATTAAGAATAAATATTTTATAAAACAAGTATGTAAATACATTGATTACATAATAATAAATAATATTATTAAAATTATATATAATCTTTTATTTATATATTATATAATACGTTATATGTTTATTTTAATCCATCACTATAATGTATTATTTATTCTATAATTTAAAGTTACTTTATAAGTTGCAATATTTATATATAAAAATATCTTTGCTAAAGATTTAATCTTTTTATATTTTATATTTATTAGTAATTTTTAATTATTTTATACTCTAAAATAAATAATTATTATTAATATAGTATATATTTATCTATATTATACAAATATTTAATATTATTAAAATGTTTATGCATTTTATAATTGTAATATTGTTAATATACAGTGAATATTTTAGAACTAAAATAATATTCATAATTTTTATATACTGATATTATCATGAATAGTTATCTATATCTTAGTACTTGTACATTCAAACTATATATAAAATATATGATTTATATATAATTATTAAAATATATTATTTTCATAAAATTGTATATTTTATTTAAAAATTACTTAAAAAGTATAAAAATATATTTTATATATACAAAATATCGTTTCATTATATATTAAGTAATAACAAGATTCAATAATTATTAAAAATAATTAACGTATGAATAATATAGTTAAAGAACATACTTATTAGTATAGTATATTCAATATATACTAATATAGATAATATAATATATATAATACAATGTTTATAATAATATTTTTTTTTAAAAAAACCTGAATAGAATACGTCACGTATATTATTATGCAATTTATTAAAATAAATTTTTTATTATTATTTTGTTTAATACAAAGTATTATTATTTTACTGGATATGTATTTTATAATTAAATTAATAATAACTTTATATATAATATTTAATAACATATACTACTAGTTTAATTAGCACACCAATATACTTTAAGTATGATATCTAATTAGTGATTATATTGTATTTTAATAAAAATAAATAATTATAATAAAATTATTGCTATAATAATTATAAATTTAATAAAAACTAGGAATCTTTTTGCTAAGATTATTATCTTAGTTCATAATTAGCTATTTTTTGTATTATTATAATAATAGTTAATTTTACTAAATTATAGAAACTTAGTACATACTATATACTTAATATATTACATATATAATGAATATTATTATATATAATGGATTTAATTTAATATTTATATACTTATATATAAATATATTTAATGATATAATTAGTAACTACTTTATAGTTATATTATAAACATACATTATTCTTTATATTTAAAGAATACTTACATATATATTATATGTAATATTTTATATTAAATAATATCTATTATCTAGAAATAAAAATATAAAATTTAGTATACTAATAAATAGCTAACTCAGTATAATTATAATAATTATTAAAAAATATTAATATCAATATATAATCAATAACATAAAATAATGACAACAATTAAAAGTATAATAATTAATTATATTACATAATAAAGTCTATAATGATTTAGTTTTTTCTAATTAACAATTATATTAATTTATCATGAGTAAATCAACTAATAATATAATATATATTATTTAATATAAATTAATAATTATTTAACAGTTATTCTTTAATAAAATTTTATATATAAAAAATAAATCTTTTTATATCTTTAAGAATATATTGTATATATTACCATAATAATAATATAAATTTTTATTAATTATTCAATTAATAAACTGTAATAACTTAAAAAAGAGATATAAATAATATATTAAAAATGACTATATAACAATTACATGATTATTAATATACAATATATATTGTAACAATAATTTGATATTGTATATCTTATCATAAGTACATTATTTACTTAACTGTTATATCACTCAAATATTAAGTCAATAATTTTGTAAAAATATAATTATTATTAATTTATATTAAATTTATAATAAAATAATTATATTATTATAAATAATTACATATAATTATCGTGTAGCAATAAAAAATATATGAGTATTATAACAAAAAATATAATTTGATAATTATTATAAATACTTACATAATTTTTAATTTGTTAAATATCTTATGTTAATACTGGCATATAGTACTGTATAAAACATGAAATTACTTAATAAATAGTATGAATATATATAGTATAAAAATAAGTAATGTTAAAATTCAAAGAATCACTATAATAATGAAGTTATATAGCAATAACAGAAATGTTATAAAAACAAAAAAATAAATAGATTTATTGTAAAATAATTATGAGCGATATATGATAAATAATATATTATTTAATAAGAAGTCATCATAAGATTCATTTTATAAAAGCTAATGTGATTCTTTACTGTATTAATTAATATATATTATAATATATCTAAATTTTATTTATTTTTTATACAGTATCCATGTACTAAATTATTTAAATAATTAAATTATATTTAAGTATAATAAATAATATATTTAAAATTTTTAGTAATATAATTTTTTATAAAAAATCTTAATTAATTTTTAAATAAATAAGGAATTATATACCATGTCAGATAGTTTATATAATGACGTAGATCCGATAGAAACCTCTGACTGGTTGATGGCAATCGAATCAGTTATCCGTCAAGAAGGTGTAGTACGTGCTCAATATTTGATTAATAAAATATTAACTGCGGCCAATAAAAGTGGTGTACATGTATCTATTGAACATACAAACTATAATTATGTTAATACTATATCAGTAGAAGATGAACCTGCTTATCCAGGAAATCTAGATTTAGAATATCGCATTTGTTCAGCTATTCGTTGGAATGCTATTATGATTGTTTTGCGTTCATCTAAAAAAAATATAGAATTAGGTGGCCATATTGCTTCTTTTCAGTCTTTTGCAACAGTATATGAAGTTTGTTTTAATCATTTTTTCCGTGCTAAGAATAAAAAAGATGGAGGTGATTTAATATATTTCCAAGGACATATTTCTCCTGGAATTTATGCTCGCGCTTTTCTTGAAGGCCGTTTAACTGAGGAACAATTAAATAATTTTCGTCAAGAAGTTAATGGTAAAGGATTATCTTCTTATCCGCATCCTAAATTGATGCCTAAATTTTGGCAATTTCCTACTGTATCTATGGGTTTAGGGCCAATTAGTGCAATTTATCAAGCTAAATTTTTAAAATATTTAGCACATCGTGGGTTAAAAGATACCTCTGAACAAACTGTTTATGCTTTTTTAGGAGATGGTGAGATGGATGAGCCAGAATCTAAAGGTGCAATTACGATCGCAACCAGGGAAAAACTAGATAATTTATGTTTTATTATTAACTGTA
This sequence comes from Candidatus Profftia lariciata, assembly GCF_020541265.1. Lineage (GTDB taxonomy): Bacteria > Pseudomonadota > Gammaproteobacteria > Enterobacterales > Enterobacteriaceae > Profftia > Profftia lariciata. The sequence goes on from NZ_CP045925.1 coordinate 330,724, forward strand.
ATCTACAAAGATTAGATGGACCAGTAACAGGTAATGGAAAAATATCTAATGAACTAGAAAGTATCTTTACAGGTGCTGGATGGAATGTGATCAAAGTTGTTTGGGGAATGAAATGGGATGCACTATTAAGTAAAGATACCAGCGGTAAATTAATAAAATTAATGAATGAAACGCTAGATGGTGATTATCAAACGTTTAAGTCTAAAAATGGAGCTTATGTGCGTAAACATTTTTTTGGTCGTTACCATGAAACTGCTAATTTAGTTAAACATATGAGTGATGATGAGATATGGTCATTAAACCGTGGTGGTCATGATTCTAAAAAAGTATATGCTGCACTTAAAAAAGCAAAAGAACATAAATATCAAGCAACTGTAATCTTAATACATACTGTTAAAGGTTATGGTATGGGAAATGCTATTGAAAGTAAAAATATCGCTCACCAAGTTAAAAAAATTACTATAAACGATATTCGTCAGTTTCGTGATCGTTTTAATATACCAATAGACGATTCGCAAATAGAAAAACTACCATATGTTACTTTTGATAAAAATTCAGAAGAATTAAAATACCTACATAAATGTCGTCAAAAACTACATGGATACTTACCAAATCGCCTAATTAATCAAACTAAGATATTAGATATACCTGTACTGTCAGAATTTGATTCTTTATTAAAAAAACAAAATAAAGAAATTTCTACTACTATTGCATTTGTTCGTTTTTTAAATTTAATTCTAAAAAATAAGTCTATTAAAGATCATATAGTTCCTATCATAGCTGATGAAGCACGTACTTTTGGCATGGAAGGCTTATTTCGTCAAATAGGTATTTATAGTTCAAATGGTCAAAAGTATATTCCTCAAGACCGTGAACAGGTTGCTTATTATAAAGAAGATTTAAAAGGTCAAATTTTGCAAGAAGGAATTAATGAATTAGGTGCAGCAGCCTCTTGGCTTGCAGCCGCAACTTCATATAGTACAAATGATTTACCAATGATTCCATTTTATATTTATTACTCAATATTTGGTTTTCAACGCATTGGAGATTTATGCTGGGCAGCAAGTGATCAACAAGCTCGTGGATTTTTCATTGGTGGTACTTCAGGTCGCACCACTCTAAACGGTGAAGGTCTTCAGCATGCTGACGGTCATAGCCATATTCAGTCTTTAACTATCCCTAATTGCATTTCTTATGATCCAACATATGCTTATGAAATTGCAGTTATTATACATGATGGTTTAAATCGTATGTACGGCAAAAACCAAGAAAATATTTACTATTATATTACTACAATGAACGAAAACTATCATATGCCAGCAATGCCAGATGGTGCAGAAGCAGGTATACTCAAAGGAATATATAAACTTGAAACTATAGAAGGTAATAAAGGAAAAGTACAGCTACTAGGTTCAGGAGCTATTTTACGTCAGATTCGTAAAGCTGCGAAAATTTTATTCGAAGAATATCATATTGGTTCTGATGTATATAGTGTTACTTCTTTTACTGAATTAGCTCGTGATGGTCAGGACTGTGAACGTTGGAATATGTTACATCCAGATAAAACTTCACGTATACCTTACATAGCTCAGGTCATGAATACTGCTCCTGTTGTTGCATCAACTGATTATATAAAACTTTTTGCAGAACAAATTTGTAATTATATTCCATCTAAGGACTATCGAGTACTTGGTACTGATGGTTTTGGTCGCTCAGATAGTAGAATTAATTTACGTCATCATTTTGAAATTAATGCTTTTTATATTGTGATTGCGGCACTAGGTGAATTAGTTAAATATGGTGAAATAGAAGCTTCTTTAGTGCTTGATGCAATGAAAAAATTTAATATTAAACCAGAAAAAATTAATCCACGTTTAGCATAAAAGGTACAACATCATGACTATTCCAATCAATGTACCTAACATTGATGATCAACAAACAAAAGTTATTGCAGTAATGGTAAAAGTGATGATAAAATAGCAGTAAAACAATCTTTACTTACATTAATAAGTAACAATACTTTGATAGATATACCAGCTCGAATGGGTAATATAATCAAAGAAAGTACAGTTTTTGTAGGAGATAAAGTTAAAACTGGTTCATTAATGATGATTTTAGAAAATAATGATTTAGATAAGAATAGCCTAACAAATATTACAGTGCCAGACATAGGTGATGATGAATTAGAAGTAACTGAAATTATAGTAACAGTTGGTGATACCGTAGAAAAAGAACAATCTTTAATTACTGTAGAAGGAAATAAAGTTTCTATGGAAATTCCATCTCCGTTTGCAGGAGTCATAAAGGATATTAAGGTTTCTGTTGGACATACGGTAAGAACAGGTTCTTTAATTATGTTAATTAAACGTACTAACTGTCTTTCTATACAAGATACTGTAACATCTATTACTTCTGTAGAAAAATTAGACATGAAAAATACTTCAACATTACACAGTGGTAATAATATTAAAGATAATAATATAATTGCAAAAATTAATAATACGATTGATGTTGAACAAAAATATACAATCTTAGAAAATAATAAAAAAAATAATAGTTCTTTTGCTATAAATCTTGAAAAAGATAGCAAAATACCAAATTTTGATAAAAAAGATCAATATAAACACAATATTGTTCCTGTAGTATCCATTGATAATACCTTGAACAAAACTGCTAATGAAAAAAAATTATATGTGCATGCAACTCCTATTATTAGGCGTATAGCACGTGAATTTGGAGTAAATTTAGCTAACATTACAGGTTCTGGTCGTAAAGGTCGTATTTTACGTGAAGATATTCAAAGTTATATTAGAAATATTATAAAAATATCGGAATCTAATTCTGTATTAATGAATAACAATGCTCTATCAAATGTATTACCTAAATCAAATATTAATTTTAAAAAATTTGGAGATACAGAAGAAGTTGCATTAAGTCGTATTCAAAAGATATCTGGTGATACTTTAAGTCGTAATTGGGTTACTATTCCACATGTTACACAGTTTGAAGAAGCTGATATTACAGATATTGAAGAATTTCGTAAACAACAAAACTCTGAAGCAGAGAAAAAAAAACAAAATATAAAAATGACCCCAGTAGTATTTGTTATGAAAGCTACTGCAAAGGCTTTAGAAAAATTTCCACGTATTAATAGCTATCTTTCTGAAGATGGTTATAAACTTATTCTTAGAAAATATATTAATATTGGTGTAGCAGTTGATACACCAAATGGTTTAGTAGTTCCTGTTATTCGTGAAGTAAATAAAAAAGGTTTAATTACGTTGTCTTCTGAATTAGATACAATTGTTAACAAAGCACGTAATGGTATGCTTACTATATCTGATGTGCAGGGTGGCTGTTTTACTATATCTAGTTTGGGTGGTATAGGTGGTATAGCATTTACTCCTATAGTCAATGCTCCAGAAATAGCTATTTTAGGTTTATCAAAATCATCTATAAAACCTATTTGGAATGGTATAAAATTTGCTCCTCGTCTGATGTTGCCTTTATCTCTATCTTTTGATCATCGTGTAATTGACGGTGTAGCAGGTGCTAGTTTTGTTGCTTATATTGCAGCTATTATATCTGATCTTCGTCTTTTGATAATATAAAATATCAAAAAGCTTAAAATAGTATATTAAATAATATAGTAATATATATAAATTACATGATAGGCCATTATAAATAAATTTTTATAAAATAAAATTATTGTTAGCAGATTGCTAATATCTTATGTGTTACATAGAAGACTTATAACTTATATCAGATCTAAGTTATAAATCATGCTTATCTTTATCAAGATAAAGAATAACATTAAAAAATTGAAAATAAAATAATATTGTTAACTGTAATTATATTAATATCTTATTAACATAAAAAATAAAGAAATCATCAATGAATATTACAATAAACACTCAGGTCGTGGTATTAGGTGCTGGTCCATCTGGTTACTCTGCAGCTTTTCGTTGTGCTGATTTAGGTTTAGATACTATTATTGTTGAGAATTATTCAGTCTTAGGTGGCGTATGTCTGAACGTTGGTTGCATACCTTCCAAAGCCTTATTACACATAGCCAAAGTAATTAAAGAGAATAAAATATTGATTAATAATGGAATTTTTTCTGGCGAATTCAAAATTAATATAGATACAATACGTACCTGGAAAGAAAAAATTATTAATAAGATGATTATTAGTTTAGCTAATATAGCTAAACAACGTCAGGTTAATATTGTACATGGTTTAGGAGCATTTATTAGCGCTCATACAATAAAAGTTATAGGTAATAATAGCATAACTATCATCAATTTTGATTACGCTATTATTGCAACAGGATCTCGTCCAATAAAGATGCCATGTATCCCATATGAAGATCCAAGAGTTTGGGATTCTACTGATGCCTTAACTCTTAAAGTAATTCCGAAAAAATTGCTAGTTATCGGAGCCGGTATTATAGGTTTAGAAATGAGTACAGTGTATCACGCTCTTGGTTCTCATATTGATTTAGTAGAAGTATCTGATCAAATTATCTCTCCTGCTGATAAAGATATGGCACAAATATTATACCAACGTATTAGTAAGCAGTTTAATATAATGTTAAACACAAGAATTACTAGAGTAGAGGCTAAACAAGATGGTATATATGTTACTATGGAAGGTAAAAATGCACCAAATAAAACACAATGTTACAGTGCTATCTTAGTTGCTATTGGTCGTATACCAAACAGTCAATTGATTGATGCATATAAAGCATGTATTGAGGTAAATGAAAATGGCTGCATATATGTAGATCAACAATTACGTACCAATATACCTCATATATTTGCTATTGGAGATATTATAGGTCAACCCATGCTAGCACATAAAGGTATACATACAGGTCATATTGCTGCTGAAGTTATTGCTGGTATGCATCATTTTTTTGATTCTACAATAATTCCCTCAATATCTTATACTGAACCAGAATTAGCATGGGTTGGTATTACAGAAAAAGAAGCAAAAAGAAAAGATATTATTTATAAAACTACAACCTTTCCATGGCTTGCTGCTGGACGTGCTATTATTTCTAATTGTTCTGATGGTATGACTAAATTAATTTTTAATAAAAAGTCTAATTGCATTATTGGTGGTGCTATAGTTGGTACTAATGGTGGTGAATTATTAGGTGAAATAGGATTAGCTATAGAAATGAACTGTGAAGCTGCAGATATAGCATTAACGATGCATGCTCATCCAACATTATATGAATCAATTGGATTAGCAGCACAGGTTTATGAAGGTAGCATTACTGATTTACCTAAATGTTTTAGATCAACTATTAACTAGTTTAATAGTTAAACAATAAAATGATATTACAAGCATCAATATAATAAAATTATACCTTTATTGCAAAAATTAAATATAAATAAAATTGTTAACGATATTCAATAAATGTTTATAAAAGTAAAATAAATTACTAATTAAATTAAGTTTATATGTAATATACTTAATTATTATTAATTTTTAATAGAATATTTTATTATTTATTATGTATTTTATCAAAAAAAAGTACTAAGATATTATATAACTTATATATTAGATAATTTTTACTAAGGAAAATATTATATATTATATTCTTACAAAGAAAGCTTATATTTATATATCATCTTTTATTTTATATAATTTCAAAGAATATTTTTAATTATGAATATATGATAAATAAGTAATTTTTATATAAAAAAAATAGTATTATTTTATGTTAATTAGATAAAATTTTATTTTTTATTTCTTATATTGTATAATAGTAAATATAATCATTATAATTTATTTATGAGTAAAAGTTAAAATATTATAATATTTATATTTTATAACTGATTATAATTTTAATTGTATAATAATGCAAATCATCAACTATTTATTAATTTATAGTGTAAATATAATATTAATATCATTATAAAGTATAATGATTATATAGATTTATTTTAATATTTAAAATATCTAAAATTTATTATTTTTTTAGTTGTAAATATTTTTATATATAATACTATCCATTAAGTATTGTTTATATATTTATCACAATTTAATTGTTTAGTTTATCTAAAGTAATAACGAAGATTTTATTATATATAATAAACATTAAAATATTCATATATTTTAAATAATCTTATTATAGGTAAGATATTGAATATAATTCATAATATTAAATTATTATCTATTTATAATACAGAGACATTTAAATTAGGTATACATAATTTACACGATAACATGACAGTAATAAAGTAAAAAATATTAATTATTCATTGCTTTAACGCTATTCAGCAAGTATAAATATTATTTCAGTATAGATAATATGCATAAAATAGTATTTTATTTACTAGAATATGATATAATTTTAATTAATATTATCTATTTTATTAAATAACTATACAAAACCTCTGAATAATTATTAACTAAATATAATTCTTTTGTGTTTAGAGATCTTCATTATTTCTGATATAAGAATATAAATCATATTTTTCAAAATATATAACTTTACGTGTCTTATCATTAGTTATATATATCAATATAAAAATTACCTATAACTCTAATCTTAAAGATATTTTAGTTATTTTATAAATATCGTATATATGAGATATAATAATATCAATCAGGAAAAAACCAACATTTATTATTAATAATTTTACAAAAAGTATCTTACTACATAAAAATATATATATTTACAATATAATATTGATAAAAATTTTATCAAATAAATAATATATGCTAGGATATAATAAATATTATTTATTATTTAATTATTTAGTATATCTTGTAATTTTGTATCCTAACAGACAAGTCTTATTCAGATATTAATAAGTAATAATTTTGGATAATTTAGCAAATATTTACTAATTTATAGTGATTGTTTTGTACTTACTGTATGATATACATCAAATAATAAACTATTTTATTTCTGAATATTATAAAGAATCTTATTCTTATTAAATTATTTTTCATAAATAGTAATTCATTTTTTACAAAAATATATTAGACAATACATTAAATTCATGAGTATTGGACTACAGTAGTGATATTAAAAGTGATTTTATTGTTATTTAAGGAATACAATGGTATTACAAAAACATAAATAATTTTATGTGATATACTTATATTCTTATATATAATATAAAAATATTAATTATTCTATAAATCTTTAAATATAATCAATAATTTATATATATTTGACCTTTGCTATGAGACTTCTTCAAATATCTTATTAAAAATATGCTAATTTTTCTATCGTAGATTATCCGTCAAATATTATTAGTAACTACAATGTAATAAAATATTAATAATATAACTACATAGAAAGTAATTTAGCATGCATAAATTTTATTATGTATGTATTATCTTAATTATTTGAAATAATTAATACTTATCATTAGTACAATATTAATTATATAATAGTGCATTTAAAATTTGATTATTTTACAGAAACTATTACATAATAATTATTACTTATTCATTAAGATATATAGATAATTTAATACTCAGTGCTAATACAATGTATTATTATACTTGCAACAAGTATAACAACATAAATAATATATTTATCTAAAAAATTAATATTCTTAACATCAATATATTTAATTAAATATAATATTAAGCTATATATTTTATTATAACTTGTTTTAATACTAGTATACAGCATGATTAACTTTAGTTATCACTGTTTTCTAATTTTATATCGATATAAGTTGGTAGATAAAATATTATTTATAATATATAGTATGATTTTAATCATCAAATATATTGATTAATATATAACATTAATATATTAATATGACATAATTAATAAAAAATTTATATTTAATTTTATAGTAATATTATTTCATTATCAAATTTATCTTAAAATATATTAAATCTTAAAATATTTTTGAATACATATATAGAATTGATTTAATTTTATTAAAATAATTTTAAGATTATTATTATGAATTCAATAACATAAATGCTGTATTATTTATTAATGTTTTTATGTCTACTTTATGATCCCTATAAATAAATAATAACTTATCAAATATTACTAAAAATATATAATGTGTTTTTCAATAAATAAATATATTTAAAAATTACAATATCATAGATATACATATTATTAGTATTATAAGAATAAAGAAATTTATTATAATAACGTGAATAAATATAATTAAAATTTATATCAATATTATATAATAATATTTATATAAATAATAAATATATAATATCTTATTAACTAAATTTATTAATTTAGTAATATTGATCATATTATTTAATTTGTTATTTTATTCTTATCTATGATAAAGTATAATAATTATAATTAGTTTGATGTTATACTTCATGAAAATTATTATTTATTGCATGCATTGATTTAATATTTTATAAGAAATAAATTATTTTTTATTAATCAATATATTTTTTAATCTTATACATTATATATAATAATATATGCTGCTTGTCAGTATAATATATTTTATAATATGTAGTAATTCTAATACTAACATAGTATTTACTATATTTATCAATTTAAATAAATTAGGTTATTTATGGCTTATAGTTCTTTAAGTATTGTTATACTTGCTGCTGGTAAAGGTACTAGAATATACTCTTATTTACCTAAAGTTCTGCATCATTTAGCAGGAAAACCAATGGTACAACACGTAATAGATACTGCATTTCAACTCAATGCAAATAACGTACATTTAGTTTATGGCCATTGTGGAGATCTTTTTAAAGAAATACTGTTAAAACAGCCACTTAATTTGGTACTACAAGATGAACAACTAGGTACTGGTCACGCAATGCAGCAAGTTTTGCCATATTGTTTATCTGATGATAATATTTTGATACTGTATGGTGATGTACCATTAATTTCAAAAGAAACATTACATCGTTTATTAGCTGCTAAACCACTAGAAGGTATTAGTTTACTAACTATTCAGTGTAAAAATCCTAGTGGCTATGGACGTATTATACGTGACAACGATAATGTGATTAAAATTATTGAAGATCAAGATCTTACAATAGATCAACATAAAATTAATGAAATTAATACTGGTATTATGGTAGTTAGTAGTAAAGATTTAAAGCGTTGGTTAAAAAAACTCAATAATAATAACTCACAAGGTGAATATTATATAACAGATATTATTGCGTTTGCACATAAAGAAGGAAGACAAATTAAAACAATTTATCCTAATAAATATAGTGAAATTCAAAATGTAAATAATCTTTTACAGTTATCATTATTAGAACGTGAATATCAGCTTGAACAAGCACACAGATTACTCTTATCTGGCGTAATGCTTTTAGATCCAGCGCGTTTTGATTTACGCGGTCATCTTATTCATGGTCACGATATATCCATTGATAGTAATGTTATTATTGAAGGATGCGTTACACTGGGTAATAGCGTTCATATTGAAGCAGGATGTATATTAAACAATTGTATTATAGGTGATAATTGTAAAATTCGTTCTTATACCATTATTAAAAATGCAACAATTGCTAATGATTGTACTATTGGTCCATTTGCCAACTTACGGCCTGGTGCTAAGATTGCTAAAAAAGTTCATATTGGTAATTTTGTAGAAATTAAAAAATCAAAATTAGGTGCTAACTCTAAAGTTGGTCATCTCTCTTATTTAGGCGATGCTAAAATTGGAGATAATGTAAATATTGGCGCTGGTACTATTACTTGTAATTATGATGGTGCAAATAAATATAATACTATTATAGGGAATAATGTATTTGTAGGATCTGATACTCAATTAGTAGCTCCAGTTACTATTAGTAATAATGTTACTATTGCTGCAGGAACTACAGTTACTAAAAATATAGCTGAAAATGAATTAGTTATGAGCCGAATTAAACAAACACACATTCATAACTGGAAACGTCCAATAAAAAATAATTCTAAATAAATTAAATCTTAAAAGTATTATTAAAAATAATATAATGTGTGATTACATGTTTAATAAAAGAGTAATTAATCATGTCTAGTTATAATTAAATATTTATTCCTCTTATTCAAGTAATAATATAATTAATAATCTACAATAAACTATAAATAATATTACTTAAGATATATTATGTTTAATAATAAGTAAAAATAAAATATCAAAATATTAAGGATATTAATAAAACAGTAAATTGCAGTTCTATTGTGATTATATAATCATAGGAACAAAATAGTATGTGTGGGATTATTGGAGCAATAGCACAGCATAATATTGCAGGAATTTTATTAGAAGGTTTGCACCGTTTAGAGTATCGTGGTTATGACTCTGCAGGATTAGCAATAATAGATGATCAAGGACATGTACAACGTATCCGTCGTGTTGGAAAGGTAAAAGCGTTGCATGAGGCTGTCGCACATCAACCAATGATTGGTAAAATTGGTATTGCACAAACACGTTGGGCAACTCACGGCGAACCAACAGAACAAAATGCACATCCACATATTTCTGAACATATTGCCGTAGTACATAATGGTATCATTGAAAATTATCAATTTATTCGTGCCTTATTAATTAAACGTGGATATTGTTTTACATCAGAAACAGATACTGAAGTTATTGCTCATCTTACTCATTGGGAGCAACAACAATCTGGCGGATCATTATTAGAAGTTGTACAACGCGTCATTCCACAGTTAAGTGGTGCATATGGTGCTGTAATAATGGATGCATGTCATCCTGACGTTCTTATAACTGCGCGTTCTGGCAGTCCATTAGTAATTGGTTGCGGTCTAGAAAAAAATTTTATTGCTTCAGATCAATTAGCATTAATCTCAGTAACTAATCATTTTATTTTTTTAGAAGAAGGTGATATTGCTGAAGTAACGCGTCATAAAGTCGATATTTTTGATAAAAATAAAAACAGTGTTAAGCGTGAAGTAATCAAACTGCAATTAAAATATGATAATGGAGATAAAGGTACATTTTGCCATTACATGCAAAAAGAAATATATGAGCAACCCATAGCTATTACAAATACATTTAAAAATCGTTTTAAATATGATTCAATATATTTTAGTGAACTAAGTAATGCAGATAATGTCTTGTTATCTCAAGTTGAACATATACAGATTATTGCATGTGGCACCTCATATCATGCAGGTATGGTAGCGCGTTACTGGTTTGAATCTCTCAGTATGATTCCTTGTGATGTTGAAATTTCTTCTGAATTTCGTTACCGTAAATCTGTAGTACGTAAAAATAGTTTAATTATTACATTGTCTCAATCAGGTGAAACTGCAGATACTATAGCAGCGTTACGTTTATCTAAAAAAAATGGTTATTTAGGTTCTTTAGCTATTTGTAATGTAGCTAATGCATCATTATTACGTGAATCTGATTTAGCAATCATGACTAAAGCTGGCATTGAAATAGGTGTTGCTTCTACTAAAGCTTTTACTACACAACTAACATTATTATTAATGTTAGTTGTTAATATCGGTCGTTTGCACCACATGCATGTTCGAGTAGAACAAAAGATTATTAAAGCTCTTAAAGTTTTACCTACACGCATTGAACAAATACTATCTATTACTAAAGATATTGAAAATTTAGCTAAAGATTTTATAGATAAACAACATGTTTTATTTTTGGGTCGTGGTGATCATTATCCAATTGCAATGGAAGGAGCTTTAAAACTAAAAGAGATCTCTTATATTCATGCTGAAGCTTATGCTGCAGGTGAATTGAAACATGGGCCCTTAGCACTTATTGATAGTAATATACCTGTAGTTGTAATTGCTCCAAATAATCATTTATTAGCAAAATTAAAATCTAATATTGAAGAAGTTCGTGCACGTAATGGTTTGCTATATGTTTTTACTAATATAGATACTGGTTTTACTAATACTGATCGTGTAAAAATTATCTTCTTACCACAGATAGAAAATATTATTTCACCAATTTTATATACTGTACCATTACAATTACTTGCTTATAATATTGCACTTATGAAAGGGACAGACATTGATCAACCACGCAATCTAGCTAAATCAGTAACTGTTGAATAAAATATATATTTTTAGATAGACTTAACTCGAGCAATGTATTCTCCAGAACGTGTATCTACCTTAATGATTTCACCAATCTCTACAAATAAAGGTACTTTAACTATTGCTCCAGTACTTAAGGTCGCAGGTTTGCTACCGGTACTTATGGTATCTCCTTTTAAACCAGGATTAGTATTTATTATTTCTAGTTCTAGAAAATTAGGAGGAATTACCTGAATTGGGCAACCATTCCACAATGTTACGATATATTTTGTTTGCTCTAACAACCATTTAGCATTATCTCCAATAACTTTGCTATCAGCAGTAAACTGTTCAAAATTTTCATTATTCATAAAATAATAAAATATACTATCATTATATAAATAAGTAAGATGCATATCGATAATGTCTGCACTTTCGAAACAATCAGTAGATTTAAATGTTTTATCAATGCGACTACCAGTAAGCAAACGTCTCATTTTAATACGCGCAAAGGATTGACCTTTACCTGGTTTAATAAATTCACTATTTTCTACAGTATAAGGTTCTCCTTCAAATATAATTTTGACACCAGGACGTAAATTGTTACTAAAATAATTTGCCATAAAAATCCTTTATAATAATTAATAATTAAATTGCTATCAAAAATATAACTCACCTTGTGATTAAAGATATGAAATATAGAGAAAAGTGGTTACAACAGCTATCAGATGTTATTATTGAACCAAGAGAATTACTGCAATATTTGTTGATATCTAAGAGCCCGCAATGGCAATCTTATCAAAATAAAAGATATGATTTTGCATTCCGAGTTCCTCGTGTCTTTGTTGATCGCATAAAAAAAGGTGATCCTAATGATCCATTATTACTACAAGTAATGACTTCTTCTAATGAATTTCTTGTTACTCCAGGATACTCGAAAGATCCATTAAAAGAACAACAAGAGGTTATTGTAGCTCCAGGATTATTACATAAGTATACTAACCGGATATTATTATTGGTAAAATCTAGCTGTGCTATTAACTGTCGTTATTGTTTTCGTCGTTATTTTCCTTATCACTATCATCAGGGAAATAAAAAAAATTGGCGTCAAGCATTAGATTATATCAGCCAACAATTAGATCTAGAAGAAGTTATTTTCTCCGGTGGAGATCCATTAATGGCGAAAGATCATGAACTAATTTGGTTGATAAAAGCAATAGAAAATATTACTCATATAAAACGTTTACGCATTCATAGTCGTTTACCTGTAGTTATTCCTGATCGTATTACTAAAACATTAATACAGTGTTTATATCAGTCACATTTACATATTATATTAGTTACACATATTAATCATCCTAATGAGATTAATAAAGAAGTATGTGATGCAATGATGCGCTTAAAAAATGCTCAAGTTACTTTATTAAATCAAAGTGTTTTACTACGTGGTGTCAATAATAACGCAAATACACTAGCTAATCTTAGCAAAGCATTATTTAATTCAGGAATTATGCCTTATTACCTACATATGTTAGATAAAGTACAAGGTACTGCACATTTCATGGTTTTAGAAAATGAAGCTTGCATTATTATGCAAGAGTTGATAACAAAAATTCCTGGATATATGGTACCTAAATTAACAAGAGATATTGATGGTGAGCGTAGCAAAACTTTAATTAATTTTAATGTTAAGAACAATTAATTTATTAAGATAATCACATAGAATTCATCATATAAGTCACTTAATAAAGAAAATAAATATAATTTATTTAAAATAATATGCATGGTAACTAAATATTAGAATACTAATTTTAGTAAAATATTTATATATTCACATATATATAATTTTAACATATCTTTGTTTTTTCAAATAAAGAAAAATATTATTGATATTTTATTTATTTAAACATAAATATTTAACTTAAAAAATTTAAGTATATAATTATGAGATTGTATGAATTTTATAATAACTTTAATTAATATTACTAAATAATCATATTATTTTATATATACTGATAATTATTAGTCTATTATATTTAATAATTTTTTTTAATTATAATGATTATTATCATAAATAGGTAATAATTATTTATTATATATACAGCTGTATTTTATACATTATATATATAATTTTTATATTGTAGATATTTATTTTAGAAATAATTATTGATAATCTTTTTATTATTGATAATAATAAAGGTACTTGATCAATAACAATGTACATAATATTACTGTATTATAAAATTTATTGAATGTATATTGCTTCCAGCAAATTATGTTGGTTATGCATATATACAAAATATAACTATAGTTAATAAATTATATTATTAATATAAAGTTTTATATATATTTTATTATTTTTTAATAGTTTTAATAAAATATGTATAAATAAATTATTATGTATAATTAATTGTACATTATATATAAATCACTTAATTATTGTTGTATCTATTTAATTTACCATATTTTTTAATAAATATTAATGGTGAGCAAAATTAGCATAATAATACCAATGAAATATATAAAATTATTATATATTATTTAATACTAATTTTAAAAAATTAACTTACTAAAGTTAATAGATATTATTTTATTTTATATAAAATATAGTCATGAAAATTTAGCCTATCAACAAGCAATAATTAACTAAGATATAATAAGATAAAATTTCAAAAAAATTAGTTATTTTTTTAAAATTATTTTTGTATATCTTTAGTTGACTAGCTTCTTATTATATATTATTTTATGTGCATAAAATTGCTTTATTTTATTAAGTAATAATATAGCTATATTTATCAAGTAAGTACAGATTATCTTTTACTGTTAGTTAATAATCATGATTAACTAATAAGATACATATGACTTTAATAGATATCATTATAATGACAATTCTATTAAATTATTTAGTCATGTAGATTCAATAAATTATAGAACTCGTATATATTGATACTACTATATTATATAATTATTTGACTTATATAGTTATTAATAATATTTTTGATAAATATTTTATATGATCATAAATCTTATATATAAATAATTTTATATTCTGAAAAATTTTTAATATTACTGAATAACAGTTATACTATATTAGTAATATCTACATTTTATAGAAAGAACATAAATTACAACTGAATCCAATTTATATATTTTATATACTTACAGTATACTCTTTAATAAAATTACTATTTTATAAAAATCTTCATAGAGAAAAGAGCGAGATATCTCAATAGATAAACTCTTTATTGAAATATATTGAAGTAAATGTATATCGTAATATATTAATATATTCAATATATCTTTAATAATTATAATTAAATATTAAGAGATATACAGTTAATCTATTGTAACAAAAAACAATACTAATAATTACGTAATTATTTGACTTAATTCAGTAGTTTTTAGTAATTTTGAATATTGATGCTTCATTGAAGATATATGTTAGCGATCAAATCAATATTATATTGTCATAGTAAGATTATTCTTGTCATTAAATTATATAATACTAAAAGATTATTGGTATAATAATCATAGTTAAAGCAAGTACCTTATGGATAATATTAATAGATATATTACAAACATCAACACTAAAAAAGCTTCATATATTTATTTGTTTTTTGTATGATACTTATACCATAAGGCATTATGTTAAGATAACTATTAATAATATTCAAAAAATTATATATGTATTTTTAATAAAAAGCATAGATTTATAGTTTACAAAAAACTAAAGTTCTTATATTAACGTCAGTAAATAATGGTTATTTGTAATATCATGCAAGATACTTTTAGTTTTTGATAAAACACTCTTATTATTATTAATAATAACTAGCTAAATGATTAATATCTAGTATTCAGTAATATATTCTCAATTAGAAAATCATTGTATAAAAAATTTAATGGACGAACTTTACCAGAAAAATTAGTTTATTACCTAATACTATGTATACTGCGTTATTTTTAGTAAAAAAATATTCTAAAAAAGTATTTATTACATAAATATATCATGATAAAATTAAATAATTAGAACACTAACAAATAAGATATTGAATACAGAACAAATATCTTATAATATATATTATTAACATCGTAAGAGTTACATAGTATTTTGATAACCATTGGTATAAACTTAAATAGTCATGATTTCGGTAATTGATATTAAGGTAAAACTTATATGCTTACAAGAGCTAAGTTGTATTAAAATTATATGATAATTTATGTATTATATTTTTATTTTACTACTAATTTTTTTAATAATTAATAAACATTTTATATTGCTGTATCCTTACTTTATTCATATAGATATAAATAAATACATTAATTATTGATTTCATAAATAAGATAAAAATATTTTATTGAAAAAGAACTGCAGCATAAAAAAGTAAGATTAATCTGTAAAGAATTATTTTACTATTTAAGTACAATAAACTTAAATAAATTACGTAATATTACATTAGATGATAATACATATAGATTAGTTTAAAGTTATGCATAGATAATATTAATCTTATTTAAAATATAAAAATTATGTATTTTCAGTAAAAATATTCTAAAATCGTTATAATGAATTACAAAAAGTAATCTAACTGATATAAAATTAAATATGCTGTAGTTCTTTTCAACAAAATATTTTACTTAGATTTTATATTAGATTCTATTTGACTAAATATGTATTATAGAATTATATTAATAATAATATATTATTTAATAATGTTATTTAAAAAAATTAAATAATAAATTATTATTTTTAGTTAACATATTATTATACATATTAAGTATATTAATTAAAAATTAAAAATAAACATTGCTAACACATATAATAAAAAATAAAAATTATATTAATATATAAAATATATATCAGTTCTTGCATATAGACATTATATGTAATAAATATCGAATAACTGTTATCAGCGTGATAATTTATACTCCGTAGAGTTTGTAATTATGCATGCAATATACTAAAATAGTATTACTATTATATTTTTAAGTATATAAAAATCTACACACATACTAGTGATATACTAGGCAATATTACTTTGTATCGAGTTAATACTTATTGTGAATATTAATTTTTTAATGACATAGAATTATTTTTTATTTTTTACTGATGAATCCATGAGTAGATCAATTAAAGATCTTCAGATACTATTAAATATTTTATTGCAAAATAGTATATGAAATAAGTATTATCTAAATATGCTAAAATATTATTATAAGATCTAAACTAAGTAACTATAAAATATAGATTAAATTTTCATGGTATTAATAAACAATAAAAAGTTAAACTTATATATTGCTCGTCTATCTAATATTGATGAACATAAATATTGATATTCACTGTTAGAATAAAAATAGATATTGTTCTTAATAATTTATATAATATTTTAAGAGAATTTATGATACTAATTTATAGACCTAAAATAATAAATATCATGATATTTGTAAATAATAAGACTTGATAATTTAATTACAAGGAAATAATATCTTTGTGATTAAATTATACTTAAAATATATCATACTATACGTGGTTCAGTCTGTATATTTATAATATAAAAAATAAGAAATAATAATAGTAATAAGTACTTTCTGATACTATATTTGAGAAGCTAAAATATTAGAATAAATAATTAGTTAAATGTATATTACAATTAACTATTATTAATAATATACATTATTAAAAAGATTATAAAAAATCTTAATTCTTTTAGAAGAATAATACTAAATATATAAAAATATATATTTTATTAAATTCATAACATATGTGTTTATTACTATAAACTTAAAAAGTTACTATGTTAATATAAATTATAATAATTATTAAATAATTATTTAATACATTAGAAATCTATTAGACATTCTAATGATTAAGTTATAAAATATCTTTTTAATATAAAGCCTAATCCTTCAAACTTATCTAGATAAAGTACTAAAAATTTTGTATACTTTAAAAGTCTTTTATAGTATTTATTTATATCAATCAAATAATTTATATTATTCCTAGTAAAAAAGAATTAAAATAAATATGGATTAAGTACTTTAATATATTTATTAATACAGACCTAAAAAATATTTGAGTAACAATACAGCTAACTTGCTGTATTAGTCAAGATAAATATTACATATTAATAAGCAGTTTTAACTAAAATTATAATAATATGTTAATATCTAAATATAAATTAAATTTTTTCATTTAAAAAATTTTAAAATAATAAAAACATATAGTCATAATTGTTATTCTTAATTACAAAATAATCATACAGCTAATATTGTAAGCATATAATACTGAATTCATTATACTAGATAACCATTATATTTCATCACTTCAAAATAATTTTTTTGTAAAAAGTTATTATATTTATTTAGATAAGCTGAAATGATAATATACATTATTGTTTCTATGCAATTGTATATATTCATAATAAATTATCTAGTAATATTTATTAATTTTAATAAGTAATAGTTATTTTTATAAAAACTATATTATTGCTTGATGAGAAATATAATCTTACTTAAATAAGTAAGATTATTTTATAAATACAAACAATTATTAATTAGTTTTTAATAGTTCTATAAATTATTAAAAATTTTTGATAGTGTTAAATATAGGATATAATTTTATTTATATTTTTATAACTGTATTGCACTTTATTATATTGGTAAAATAATTTTTGTTCTTTTAAAGAATGCAAAATATATAAAAATATTACAATTAATAATATATATTAACTAGTAATCATTATTAGATATACTAACTATATATTTTAATATTCTCTATTAAGAGTTTATTTTGTTTATCAACATTAAAAATAAAAAATTCTCTTAATATTGTTATATTAATTTGCATGTATTACGATTACATCATAAATTAATTATAATATATAGATAAGTATAAATATATAATATATTACATAAACATTACTAATATTTTATACGAAACTTAATTTTAAAATAAAAATTTTACCTTATAGTTTTATATATAGAATATATTAATATTTTCTATAAAATAAAAGATAAAAGTACTTTTATAAGTTATAAATTACGAATTATTATTATAGAATTAAGCATTATTTCATAATATGCATGAAAAGAATATCTATACTACTTAATAGTTTATTAAAATATTTATTTTATAATATATGTATTTTATTATTAATAAATAAAATCTTAATTAAGATATTATTTATTAATAATAGTTAATAAAAATTAACTTGTATTGTTACTTTTTTATAGTAAATAACTCTTTATTATTTTTTAAATTATTTCATAATATCTTGTATATTTCACTAATTATTTAAAATGCTATAAAAGATTTACACGGCAATTTTTTATATTCTTAATTATTAATATTTATTTTTTACTGTATGTTTAACATATACAGTAATAATTATACAGATATAAATGTATAATTATTAAATTTTTTATTTATATTATTAGGTAATGTAAATTATGGTAATAATATCTATAATATATTACAAAATTAATTCTAATAATTAATGTATATTTTTTTATATATATTTAATAGTTAATAAGATGATACCAATAAAAATTTTTATATGTATTTATAAATACATTAAGCACAAATTAATTAATATATAGATATATGTATAATTATGGAGTTATTATGTTATCCATTATTCGCATTGTACTAACTACAATATATTGTAGTGTAACTTGTATTTTTGGTTGTATTTATTGTGTTTTTAGCCCACGTAATCCACGTCATGTTGCTACTTTTAGTCATATATTTGGACGATTATCTTTATTATTTGGTATAAAAGTAGAAATACGTATTCCAAATGCAGCTAAATATTCTGGTAATTCAATTTATATAGCAAATCATCAAAATAACTATGACATGGTAACACTATCAAATGCTATGCAAACTAACTCAGTAACTATAGGTAAAAAAAGCCTAATTTGGATTCCATTATTTGGATTACTTTATTGGTTGACGGGCAATTGGATCATTGACCGAACAAATCGCACTAAAGCACATCATACTATTACAAAAATTATAAATGAGTGTCGTACTAAGACTATATCTTTTTGGATGTTTCCTGAAGGTACTCGCAGTCGTGGTCGTGGTTTAATGCCTTTTAAAAAGGGGGCTTTCCATACTGCTATTGTTGCAGGAGTACCAATTATTCCTGTTTGTTCTTCCGAAACTAATAATAAAATAAAACTTAATAAATTAAACAATGGATTAGTCATTGTTGAAATGTTACCACCAATAGATATAACACAATATGATAAAGAACATATTAATGAACTTGCTATGCATTGTCATGCACTCATGGCGGCTAAAATTAACGAATTAAATGCTGAAGTTACTATTCGTGAATCTGAATCTACATGTTAAATAAAAATATTATAAAATAATTAATAGTAAATTTTTAATTTAGAGTATCGTATATAGTAAGTTATTATTCTTAGTTGATAATTTTAATATCATATGTATTGACAATAACAATTATTATTTTATTTATAGTAATTTTAAGATTAATGAAATTAAAAATCATACAGATACATTAAAAATCTTTTAATATTAAATCATGTATACTTTATAATAGATATATTTTAGTGAGCACTTATAATTATAGCAATATAACTAAAATTAGTAAAAGTGGATGTGATAAGATTATCTTTAAAAGAATTATTTTTGATAATGATGTTTTATATATAAAAAAGATTTTTTATAAAAATTTCAATGCTCCAGTATCAATATATTAATATTTAAAATATTATATATAAGATATATTTTCATTTATAATATATTGAGCATATTAATACTATAATAAATAGTTATATTATTATAGTATATAAGTTTATATAAAATAATAATATAATATCAATGATATTTGTTAATGTTTTTTAAAATTTAATTTTTATAGAAATATTATTATCCAAATTATATTTTTTAGTAATTTATAAACAATTCATTTTTTAAAAATTTTGATATATTATAATTATTTGTATTTATTGTATAATATTATCTACTGACTAAAACTAGCATATATCATATACTAACTATATTAGTTTAAATTCATTACATTATATAAACAATATAACGCTATAGTTACATTATGATTAACTAATATAATTATATAAAATTATATATTAGTATTTATAAATAAAGATAAATCAATTAGTTAGATAATATTAAAATATCTACTATTATAAATATTAGTAATATTTTTTGATATAATATAATAATATAACATTGTATATAGTATATAATAATTTATACAATAATATAAATACAATATAAAAAGTTTTTATTCTTATTTTCTCCTTTATCATAGATAAATACATTAATATGCTACTATAATAAAAGAAGTAATAATTATACATAAATTGTACAAAGAATCCCTAAAAAATATTAATAATTAATTATTATATATATAATGAATGCTCAAAAAATTTAGTTAATAAATTATTTATATTAAAATTTTACTTAAAATAATACTATAAGATTATATCTAATAATTTCTTATAAATTGCATTCTTTAAAAACATAAAACTACTTAATATGACCGGTAAAAATATATTAATGAAAACATAATAATGAGATAAATATTTTAAAAAATACTTTATTTATTTTTAATAAAAATATAAAATTTTTTAAAGCATTATTTAATTCATAGTAGATAAAATTCTTAACAAACTATTTTGTTATTTTTAAAAAAATATATCTTTTATAAAAGATAATATTGCATCTCATGACTAAGGAGTAACTAACAATGAGCAAGCTAGTAACGTTTATTACTGCTATTTTTTTACTCTTTTTAACTATAATAATATCACTTTCAGCTAACGCTAACATTCAAGATATAGAAGTAGGTTTTTCACCAGGTAATACTGCAAATCATCTTGTGATTACGGCAATTAAAGAAGCAAAACATTCAATTGATATTGCAGCTTACTCATTTACAAGTAAAAACATTGCATTATCTCTTGTTGATGCACAACAACATGGAATAAACGTACGAATAGTTGCTGATAAAAAATTAAACAATGGACATTATACTGCTCTAACTTATCTTGCTCATCATCATATTTTAGTGAAATTAAATAATAAATATGCAATAATGCATAATAAGTTTATGATTATTGATGGTCATTCAGTTCAAACTGGTTCTTTTAACTATACACAAGGTGCAGTATCCCGTAATGCAGAAAATGTTATTTATTTGCGTAATAGATTAGATATTACTAAAAAGTATATAAAAGAATTTAACCGTTTATGGAATGAATCCATAGATGAACATTATATTTTTACACATATTATAAAATAAGAACAAGTATTATCATATATAATGCCCTAGTAAACAATATAATAAAATATTTTTATAAATCATACTATATATATCAATATATATACAATATCTAGATATTCGAACACAATATTATTATGTTCGAATTATTATAAAGATTTTATATTTATAATAATTTATTTATCAAATAAGAATATATAACATTATGTTAAGTCACTGTATCATAAAATATTAATTTTTAATTCATATTATTATACGCTATTAATAATAGCATAGTAATTATATCATTAAGACATATGTTGGTAATATACTTACTATAATTACAATGAAATTATTATATATTATTTAAATAAATAATTAAATTACATTTTTTATAAAATGTAGAGTGTAATTAACATATTAAATATATAATATATTCGTAATAAATATATGTTATATATTATCATTTGTTTCAATAAATCAATCTTGAAATACAGAGTTTATATACAAATAGTATGATTTATTTAATATATGACTACGTATTAAGTAGGTAGTTAAATGTCTAATTTAGTACTAGTTTTTAATTGTGGTAGTTCATCACTAAAATTTGCTATTATTGATGCCATTAACAGTGAAGAACATCTGTCGGGTTTAGCTGAATCTCTGAATCTTCCTCAGGCTAAGATTACATGGAAGATAAAAGGCATAACATACGAAGAACATTTAATTAACGGTTCTTCTCACAAAGAAGTATTATATTTTATAGTACATATTATTTTATCTCAAAACACCCAATTATCTTCATCTATTATTGCAATAGGTCATCGTATTGTTCACGGCGGTGAAAATTTTACTAAGTCAACTTTGATTACTAATCATGTACTACAAGGCATTAAAAATGCTATTCCATTTGCTCCTTTGCATAATCCTGTACATATTATAGGCATTATGGAATCATTTAAATTCTTTCCAAAATTACAAAATAAAAATGTCGCTGTTTTTGATACATCTTTTCACAGTACTATGACAGAATCTTCTTATTTATATGCCATTCCATACAATTTGTATAAAAATTATGGCATTCGTCGTTATGGTGCACACGGAATTAGTCATTTTTTTGTTAGCAAAGAAGCAGCTAAAATACTGAATAAACCCCTTGAAAAATTAAATGCAATTACATGTCATTTAGGTAGTGGCGCCTCTATAACTGCAGTACGCAATGGTCAATGCGTAGATACTTCTATGGGTATGACTCCATTAGAAGGTTTAGTCATGAATACGCGTTCTGGAGATATTGATCCATCTATAATATTTTATCTATATGATTCATTAGGCATGAGTATTAACAAAATTAAGAATTTATTAACTCAAGAATCTGGTTTATTAGGTCTAACGGGGGTAACAAGTGATTGTCGTTATATTGCAGATAATTATTTTGTAAAAAATCATGCTAAACGTGCAATGGATATATTCTGTCATCGTTTAGCTAAATACATAGGTGGCTATACTTCACTAATGGATGGCAAGCTTGATGCTGTTGTATTTACTGGTGGTATTGGGGAAAATGTAGCCATAGTACGTACATTAACTTTGAATAAACTTTCTTTATTAGGTTTTCAAATAGATGACCAACGTAATTTATCTACATGTTATGGAAAATCAGGTATTATTACTACAAATAACAGTAGTGTAGCTTTAGTTATCCCTACTAACGAAGAATTAATTATTGCACAGGATACATTAAATGTTATTAATATTTAATTTTTTATTAAAAGTATTTTACAAAATAATCAATGATTATACTAGGTGCATAAATCAGTAATTTATACATATAAAATATTTTATACTTATTTATATGAGGTTAATTGTGTCACGTACCATTATGTTAATCCCTATAGACGCTAATATAAATTTAACTAATATTAGTTTAGGTGTTATGCGCTGTATAGAAAAAAAAAATATTAGTTTAAAATTTTTTAAACCAATAGCAGAATCATTAATAAATAATGATAATGCTAAAAAAAATAATACTATTATTTATATTGATCCTTCTATTCTTATTGCAAAACCATTATGTATGTTTAGCATTGAAATGCTTCTTAATTCTTACAAACAAGATTTATTAATGGAAGAAATAGCTATTTATTATAATCAAAATATCAAAGATACAGAAATAATTTTAATTGAAGGTTTAATACCTTATAATCATCAACAATTAATTAATAATTTAAATTATACAATAGCTAATACTTTAAATGCTGAGATAGTTTTTGTTATGACATTAGGTAATTATACAACCTCTCAAATTAAAACGTATATTGAAATAGCTTGCTCTACTAAATTTAACAGTAATAAAAATATTACTGGTGTTATTATGAATACATTCAATACATATATTAATGAGCAAGACTATATTAGATCAAACTTATTTAAGATATCTAATAATATTACTGTATCAAACTCTCTTAAAAGCATGCATACTACAGAATTAATAGAAAATATTCCAATACCAATTTTAGGATTTATATGTTGGAATATTAAATTGTTTGCTACTCGTGCAATAGATATTGTTAATCATTTAAAAGCACGAATCATCAATGAAGGAGATATTAAAACTCGCCGTATTAATTCTGTAATTATTTGTACACGTAGTACCCTTAATATATTAAAAGATTTTCGTCCTGGTTCTTTATTAGTAACTTCTGCTGATCGTTTAGATATTATAATAGCAGCATGTTTAGCTGTAATGAATGGAGTAACAATTGGTGGAATATTGCTGACCAACGGTAGTTATAATATAGATAAGATACTTTTAAAAATATGTAAGTGTGCGTTTAATACTGGTTTGCCAGTATTTATCGTTGATAAAAATACCTGGCAAACATCTATGAAATTACAACAATGTTTTAATCTTACAGTTCCAACTGATGATTATCAACGTATAGAAAAATTACGAAACTACGTTGCAAGTCATATAGATAGTAAATGGATTGATTCTTTAACCATAAATCATAAAAGTTTAAGTTATTTATCTCCCCATAAATTTCGTTATCAATTAGTTAATATGGCACGTAAATCTTATAAACGTATTGTCTTACCAGAAGGTAATGAACCACGTATTATTAAAGCTGTCACTATTTGTGCTGAACGAAACATTGCTAAGTGTATCCTTCTAGGATCACCGAAAGAAATACATCGTGTAGCATCTGATCAAGGAATTATTTTAAACAAAAATATTGACATAGTGAATCCTAATATAATTCGTGAGCATTATATTACTCATTTAATGAAGTTACGTAATAATAAAGGAATAACCGAATGTATTGCTCGTCAACAGCTTGAAGATAATGTCGTATTAGGAACGATGATGTTGGAACAAAATGAAGTAGATGGTTTGGTTTCTGGGGTAGTGCATACTACAGCAAATACTATTCGTCCATCATTACAATTAATTAAAACTGCACCAAATAGCGTCTTAGTTTCTTCTGTATTTTTTATGTTATTTCCTGATAAAGTTCTAGTTTATGGTGACTGTGCACTTAATATTAATCCAACAGCTGAACAATTATCTGAAATTGCAATTCAGTCTGCAGATTCTGCGGCTATATTCGGTATTAAACCACGTGTTGCTATGCTTTCTTACTCTACTGGGTATTCTGGTTTAGGAAGTGAAGTAGACAAAGTACGCAAAGCAACTCATTTAGCTAAGAAAAAGCGTCCTGACTTGATAATAGATGGACCTCTTCAGTACGATGCAGCAATTATAAAAGAAATAGCAGAACTGAAAGCCCCTAATTCTCCAATAGCTGGTACAGCTACAGTATTAATTTTTCCTGATCTAAATACAGGTAATATTACGTATAAAGCAGTACAGCGTTCTGCTAATATTATATCGATTGGTCCTATGTTGCAGGGTATGCGTAAACCAGTAAATGATTTATCTCGTGGTGCATTAGTAGATGATATAGTATATACAGTTGCTATTACTGCAATTCAGGCTGCACAAGCAGATTATCTTGAATAAGATAATTATTATAGTGATAAAAAAGTATAACTAGAAATTAAATATTAATTATCTTTATATACTTTTATAATTTATTTATTAAAAAATAATAATTATTATATAAAAATATTTTTATAAAAATATTGTAATGATAATAAAAAATAATTTTTCTTAAAAATAGAATATATTCTAAATAAAAATTTATAATTATTTTAATTAATGATAGTATATAAATATATTTTATTTATAATTATAAATACATCACTAATATATAATAAACATATAGTTTATATATTATATCAAATAAAGTAAATATTTAAAATATTACATATTTATATTGCTAATATAAATATATTAGTTTAGTTATTTATAATATATAAAAATTATTTTTTAAATAAAACATATTAATTATATTATCATGCTATCATTATAGCCATAATATTATATTATAAATATTTAATAATAAGACACTAAAATATATTGAATATATTAGGTGTTATAGTATATATATCATATGATTTATAGTTTGTATATAGTATCAATTAAATTATTATTTAGTGATTATTTCAATAATGATATAAATTTTTAATTAAATTCATATTTTTATATATAATGAATATAGAGTATATTATGCAAAACTTTATTATTAAATGATATTAATTATTTTTAGTATAACATTTATTTAAAATATTACTTTTTAATTATTCTTAATAAAGAATCATATATATTTAATATACTATAAAATAGTATCAATAGTATTTTTAATAAAAATACTTATTTATAAGCTTTAATATAATTATGTAAGTAAATTTAAAATTTTCTATTGACGCATATAAAGAAGTATGTAGTTTACACCTCTTATAAAGATTTATTAAGAATGTCAAAGTTATATTCTTTAAAGATATTGATTTTATAATTCATTACAATATAAGTAATTTTTAAAGTATATTTTTTAGGATTATATTATTAATGTAATCGCAGTTATATTATCAATATAATAATATATTTTATATTATATTATAAATTGTTATACTAATATTATAGAATAATCTGTATTATTAATAAATAATCATTAGTATTATATTAATACACTAGTAAGTTTATAATATTTTAGTTTTCATGTAATAATAGTTATTACTGTAAAAAACTATATTGAGTATGTAATAGATTTATTATTAATAAATACATATTTTATTTATAGTAAGTAATATATGTATTATACTTTAGTCTATTTATTATGTATTACAATTCAGTAATAATAGTTTAATTGAAATAATTACAATATAAATATATTGACTTTAATTATAAATTATTTTAGTAGTAAAAATCTGTTTTTTTATAAAAATTTACTTATTGCTTTTTAATAGGATATGTTTTAAATTATATAGTTAATTATAGACTGATATTAATTTGTTATAGATGTATATTTTATATTTTTACAAACATTATATGATAATTAAATATTATTACTTTTTTATTTTAAATAACTATAAACATTTATTTTTATAATAAGTAATATATTATTTTTATTAAAATGATCTCACAATATTTTAATTAACTAAATTATAAATAATTTGACAATCACTATATTATCTTATAACGAAAATTATCTTATTAAGCATAATTATAAATTATACTGACTAATATTTTATTTAATAAAATTAATAATATAAAATTCTTATATCATATATGAATGTATAATGAATATTAGTAAGTTTAGCAAAACTATATTTTTATAAATATTATATGCTATAAATAAAATAATTCATACTAATTATATTGTATATATAAAATAAATAATATAATTATTTAATTTGTAAACTTATTTTTTAAAAAATTTTACTTTAAATATATTTATATATTTATTAAATAAATAAATTTTTTTTATCATGTAATATCTATACAATAGGTAATATATAAACTCCTTGTAAAAGAGTTCTGTTTATTGCTCATATTAATATAATATAATCTATTATTACTTATTCTATTTTGATAAAATTAATTCATAATTTTTAATGAATATTATAATATTTAACTTAAACATAAATTCAAATTACTTATTTGTTAAATAAAATTATTATATAATATAATTAATATAAAGATCGCTGATCTAAATTGTTTAATTTAAAATATATATGTTATAATAATATTCTTATAAACAAGCAATTAAGTTATTATTCTATTAAAAATATCATATAAAACTTATACAAATACTATTAAAATAACTATAGTAGAAAAATTAAATATTTAACTAATATAAAAGTATTACTAATTTAAAGATAAAAATTAATATATTAGAACAATATTTTTATATATAAAATGATAATTAATAATTATGCGCTATTCATAAAAAAATTAGTTATTTAAATAGATTGTAAATACTATAATAGTAATTATTATAAATAATATTTATTGCTTAATAATTATACCATTATATATAGTATCAAGTAATATTGTATTTTACAAAGCATTAATAATTTATCATAATAAATATTATTCATTTTAAAAAAGAATAGTTTTCACTATAAATACGAGCTTATACAATAATATTATATATTCATATTACATATTTTCTTGCACAAAAATGTTTTTTCACTAATAATAGATTAATTTATTAATATATGCATTAATAAGTGTGTGCTAATTATTAGCATTATTACCTATTATATAGTTTATAATAATATTTTATACTACGTATTATTTATATTATTAATATTAAATATACAAAAATATTAATAAAAGTAATATCTAAATATTATTTTGTAATCATTTATAATACTATTTGCATAGTAATCATTAGTTTCAATATGTTGAAAAAATTATTAATTAACTATATTAAAAATAAATAATATTAAATGTATAGTGAATCAAGATAAAAAATATTATTTAACTGTAAAATTTGATATACTATAATAATATATATTATATACTCACTTAATATTGACCAATAATTATTTAAATTACTAATAATGGTAATATAGATAAATAACGAATATTAATAAGTGTATTTTATTATTAATGTTATATGACATAAGAATTATTTTATATGAAAATAATATTAATTAATAATACCAATATTTAGAGATATTACAAATAATATTACTATGTCATACTAATGATGCATAACAATCTTGAATCAAATCATTAAATATTTGTTTTATGTTTAAATTAGATTGATATTATCATTACTTTATAGTTAATGCAGTGATTTTAATAAAAATAATAATACTCTAAATACTCAATATAGTAGTACTATAATAATTACTTAAAATGAGAAGATTTAATTATAATATATTAAAATACAATTATATATTAAAAATAAAGTAATATTTGTTATATATAAATAAATATTTTACTAAACAATAAAATTTACTAAAAATATTTTTCTTATTTTTAAATATTGAACTATAACTGTTGCTAATTTAATATCTTTTACTTTTTTATAAAATATCATAATATTTAAAAAATTATTATATAATTAGTATAACAGAAATAAAATATTTTATACAAATAATTATTACATTAATTTTGATATTAAATAATATTAAGCAACTTTAATATAATAAATTAAACTAATTATTATTAAGTAATAAATTATAAATAATTTGTATTATATCTTTTGATAATAAATAAAATTATTATATATTAATTTTTAGTAAAAATGATACATTAATATTTATAATCTATAATGTATTACCTTCATATCATTATAACTATATTTATACATGTTAAGTAACATATTTTTTTCTTAATTATTAAGAATAAAACTAATATTAGTTAATACATTTTATAAATGTAATTTTATCAATAAATTATTTTTTTCAATATGATATGTAATACACTAACTATAAAAATATTTATATGTAAAAAATATGTATATAAATAAATATTTTATTTAACAGTTGCAAGGATTAAACAGTGTAATTATGTCAGAAGAAAAATATCAACATAAGACTGTATTTCTTTATGAGGCCATAAATTGTCTTAAAATTCGTAGTAATGGTATTTATATTGATGGTACTTTTGGTCTTGGTGGTCATTCACGCTTATTATTATCTCGTCTAGGTACAAAAGGTCGATTGATAGCTTTTGATCGTGATCCTCAAGCTATAGCAGTAGCGGCAAAAATAACTGACCCACGTTTTTCCATTAGCCATGGTCTCTTGTCTAATATAGCTAATTATATTCAAAAATTAGGTCTAGAAGGTCAAATTAATGGTATATTACTTGATCTTGGTGTATCTTCACCACAGCTTGATGATCCTAAACGTGGCTTTTCTTTTATGAGAGACGGTCCATTGGATATGCGTATGGATCAAACATGCGGATTATTTGCTGCTGAATGGTTAATGAAATCAGAAAAAAATATTTCTTGGGTACTTAAAAATTTTGGCGAAGAACGATTCGCCAATCGTATTGCTCGTGCCATTATTCAACAAAATCGTATTAATCCTATAACTCGCACACATGAACTAGCAACTTTAATTACAAAAGTTATACCATTTCAAAAAAATAACAAACATCCTGCAACACGTAGTTTTCAAGCAATACGTATCTATATTAATAACGAATTAGAAGAAATTAAATGTGCATTAAATGGTATTTTAAAAATATTAGCACCTGAAGGATGTCTATCAATTATTAGTTTTCATTCTTTAGAAGACCGTATAATTAAAAAATTTATTCATCATTATAGCTGCAATACTCAATTACCAACTAATATTCCTCTAACAGAATCTCAACTACGTAATTATTGTAATCGTAAGTTTAAAAATACTGGTAAAATAAAAGCGAGTAAAGTAGACGTAAGTCTTAATCCAAGAGCCCGTAGCGCAATATTACGCTTTGCTGAAAGAACATCTAAATGATTAATAAACATAAAAACACACTAATTCTTATTATTATTAGAGATATTTTTAATACAAATAAGCTTTCTATGTTGTTATTTTGTAGTACGCTATTATCAGCAATATTAGTTGTTTTAATAACATATAAAACGCGTTTATTAACAGTTCAACGTGAACAGTTAATACTTGAATGTAATCAACTCGATAACGAATGGAGAAATTTAATTTTGGAAGAAAATGTATTAGGGGATCATAATCGTGTGGGAAACATTGCAATTAAAAAATTACAAATGCAATATGTAGATCCACTTAAAGAAAGAATTTTAATAAAAAATAAATGATTAAATATAAAGTGTATTTTAATAAATTTACTTAAACATTTGTCAATGTATCATCAATGAAAGTAGTTCGCTTAAGAACATTAAATATTTATAAAGATAAGGTCAATTTTGTTAGATGGCGTTTTGTCTTATTATTTGGTTGCATATATATTGCATTAATAATTTTATTGGGACGTATTGCTTATCTACAAATTATTAACCCTGGTCTTTTAGTACATCAAAGTGATGCACGTTCATTAAGAATTCAGAGTATTATAACCTCACGAGGTATGATTAGTGATCGAGCAGGACGTCCATTAGCAGTTAGCGTCCCTGTAAATGCAATTTGGGCTGACCCCAAAATAGTACATGAGTACGGAAATATTACTCTAGATACTCGATGGAAAGCTTTAGCTAATGCACTAGAAATGCCATTCAATAAAATAGTAGATCGTATTAATGCTCATCCTAAAAATCGTTTTACTTATTTAGCACGTCAAGTTAACCCAGTAATAGCAGGGTATATTCATCAATTAAAAATACCAGGAATTTTCCAACAAAAGGAATCTCGCCGTTATTATCCTGCTGGACAAGTTACTGCGCATATTATTGGTATTACTAATATTGATGGTCAAGGAATTGAAGGCATTGAAAAAAGTTTTAATCATTTGTTATCTGGTCAACCTGGTAAACGTATAGTACGTAAAGATCGCTTTGGACGTGTTATCGAAGATATATCATATATACATAGTGAGGATGCACGTAATCTTACATTAAGTATTGACGAGCGTCTGCAAGTACTAATATATGATGAACTAAAAAATGCAGTTACACTTAATAAAGCAGAATCTGGTACTGCAGTCTTAATAGATGTTAAAACCGGTGAAGTTTTAGCTATGGCTAATAGCCCGTCATATAATCCAAATAATTTAACAAATGTTCCTAAAAAAAATATGCGTAACCGAGCTATAACTGATATTTTTGAACCTGGATCAACAGTAAAACCAATGGTAATTATGGCTGCCCTGCAAAGCAATATAGTTAAAGAAAATAGTATAATTAATACTCTCCCTTATTTTATTAATGGACACCAAATTAAAGATGTTGCATATTATAAAGAATTATCCATAACAGGTATTTTACAAAAATCTAGTAATGTAGGTGTATCAAAATTAGCATTATCAATGTCACCGTATTCATTAATTGAAATGTATTCACATTTTGGATTAGATAAAAAGACCAATTTAGGATTGATTGGAGAAAGTAGTGGTATTTATCCTAAAAAAAAACGTTGGTCTGATATAGATAGAGCTACTTTTTCTTTCGGATATGGACTAATGGTAACACCATTACAATTAGCACGTGCTTATGCAACTATTGGTAGTTTAGGTATATATCGTCCATTATCAATTACTACAGTTAAATCACCTATTCTA
This sequence comes from Candidatus Profftia lariciata, assembly GCF_020541265.1. Taxonomy (GTDB): domain Bacteria; phylum Pseudomonadota; class Gammaproteobacteria; order Enterobacterales; family Enterobacteriaceae; genus Profftia; species Profftia lariciata. The sequence goes on from NZ_CP045925.1 coordinate 363,566, forward strand.
GGAAAACGAGTATTTCCTGAATTAATAGTACGTAAAGTATTACATATGATGGAAAGTGTCGCATTACCCGGTGGTGGTGGAACTAAGGCTGCAGTAAAAAGCTACCGTATTGCAATTAAGACTGGTACGGCTAAAAAAGTAGGTGCTGATGGTTATTATATTAATAAATATGTTGCATATGTAGCTGGTATAGCACCTGCTAGTAATCCTCGTTTTGCTTTAGTTGTAGTTATTAATGATCCGCAGGCTGGCAAATATTATGGTGGTATTGTATCTGCTCCTATATTTAGCTCTATAATGAGTAGCGTATTACGTATTATGAATGTTGAACCAGATGCATTATGTACCAATGCTTAGAGCATAATTAAATCATCAAGGATTTTGGTATCAATGATTAATCATAATTTACATTCACTATTAATTCCTTGGCTATCTAATGCCCCTGATATCTTTTTACACAGCATAACCTTAGATAGCCGAAATACCATGGTGGGTGATCTTTTTGTAGCCATCGTTGGTCACCAAACAAATGGTTGTCTGTATATTCCACAAGCTATATCACAAGGAGTAGCTGCAGTTATTGCAGAAGCTAATGGAGAAATAGAAGATTCTACTATTATTAAAAAATATAATGTTCCTATTATTTACCTTAATAAATTGAATTCACATCTTTCAATGCTAGCTGGAAGATTTTATCATCATCCAGGTAATAAATTACATTTAATAGGTGTCACAGGTACTAATGGTAAAACTACCATTACGCAATTATTGGCTCAATGGGGAAAATTATTAGGAGAAATAAGCGCAGTAATGGGAACAATAGGAAATGGTTTATTAGGAAAACTAGACCAAAGTGCAAATACGACTGGGTCAGCTATTGATATTCAATCTTTACTGTATGAATTAGTATCTAAAGGAGCAACATTAGTAGCTATAGAGGTATCTTCACATGGTCTAATTCAAGATCGTGTTGCAGCATTACCATTTAATGTAACGGTTTTTACTAATCTAAGTCGTGATCATTTGGATTATCATGGTAATATGAATAATTATCAACAAGCTAAATGGTTACTATTCTCTACTCATCATAGTGATCACCAAATTATTAATGCTGATGATGCAGTGGGTCATCATTGGTTGTGTAAGTTACCTAATGCAGTAGCTGTTACTACATTAAATCGTTTACCAAAAAATTGGTCTGGACGCTGGATTGCAGTAAATAAAATAATCTATCAAAATAGATATGCAAATATTTTATTTAACTCTTCATGGGGCACAGGTAAGCTAAAGAGCTCTTTGATAGGTAGATTTAATATTAGTAACCTACTACTTGCTACAGCAACAATGCTAACGCTTAACTATTCATTATATGAGTTATGCAAGACTTCAGTACAACTACAGCCAGTAATTGGTCGCATGGAAATTTTTACTTCATCAAACAAGCCAACTGTCGTAGTTGATTACGCACATACACCAGATGCACTAAATAAAACTCTAATCACTATGCGTTTTAAGTGTAAAGGAAAATTGTGGTGTGTATTTGGATGTGGTGGTCAGCGTGATCAAGGGAAACGTCCAATTATGGGTAGAATCTCTGAGAGATATGCAGATCATATTATAATTACTAATGATAATCCTCGTCAAGAAGATCCAGAATCTATAGTAGCTGATATCCTTAAAGGAATGTTTGATACTAAAAATGTACAAGTCATTTTAGATCGTACTGCAGCAGTAACTAATTCCATCATACAAGCAAAATCTAATGATATTATTCTTCTTGTAGGAAAAGGTCATGAAAATTATCAACTTATTGGCAATAACCAATTGTATTATTCTGATCGTGAAATTGTTACTCATTTGCTTAGGAATTGATAATGATTACCATGTCCTTGCAGATGATAGCTAAAATTGTTCACGGACAATTAATTGGTGCTGATATTAAAATTAATAATGTAGCTATAGATACAAGAAAAATTAATAACAATTGTATATTTATTGCATTAAAAGGAAAAAAATTTGATGCACATAATTTTGCTATAGATGCTATAAGAAAAGGAGCACTAGCTTTATTAATAAGTAAATATTTACCAATTAATATATCACAGATTTTGGTATCTGATACTCGTATTGCACTCGGTTTACTTAGTGCATGGGTACGTCAACAAATAACAATACGTATGATTGCTTTAACTGGTTCTTCAGGTAAAACGTCAGTTAAAGAGATAAGTGCTGCAATTTTACATCATTGTGGGAATGTTCTCTATACTTCTGGTAATTTTAATAATGATATCGGAGTACCATTAACGTTATTACTTTTAAAACCAAAACATAAATTCGCTGTAATAGAATTGGGTGCTAACCATATTGGTGAAATTTCTTATATGATAAATTTAGTCAAAGCAGAAAGTGTATTAATTAATAATATAGCGGTGGCTCATTTGGATGGTTTTGGTTCTTTAGCCGGAGTAGCTCAGGCTAAAGGAGAAATATTTAATGGTTTAGCAACAAATGGAACGGCTATTATCAATGCGGATAGTAATGATTGGAAAAACTGGCAAAACAAAATAACTAATCAGCGCTTATGGCGTTTTTCACTGCAAAAAAATAGATCGGTAGAATTTTTTGCTACCTGCATACATGTAACACATCAAAATACTTCATTTAAACTTCATACACCATTTGGTGCTATATCAGTAGTAATACCATTACTTGGTTATCATAATATTGCGAATGTTTTAGCTGCTACTGCATTAACAATGTCTGTTAGTGCAACACTGGATAATGTACGACAAGGACTCAGTCAGTTAAAAACAATTCCTGGTCGTTTATATCCAATTTCTTTAAATTCACAGCAATTAATACTTGATGATAGTTACAATGCTAATGTAAGTTCTATGATTGCTGCTGCTCAATTTCTTGGTATAACATCTGGGTATAAAATAATGGTTGTTGGTTATATGGATGAATTAGGTGTTAAAGCAAAGGAATATCATATTCAAGTAGGTATTGCTATTAGAGCAGCAGGCATTGATAGAGTATTAAGTTTTGGCGGCTTAAGTTATCTTATTAGTAAATCGAGTGGTCTTGGCAAACATTTTACAGATCAAATATCTTTAATTGCATATTTAAAAGATATATTACGTACACATATAGAAATTACTATTTTAGTCAAGGGTTCACGTAATTCTGCTATGGATAAAATAGTACGCAGTTTATCTGTACAGAAAATTAGGAGATATCAATAATGTTAGTCTCTATTACAGAATACTTAGTCAAATACTATGCTGGTTTTCATGTTTTTTCTTATATGAAATTTCGATCAATTGCTAGTGTACTAACCGCGTTCTTTCTATCTATATGCATTAGCCCTTCAATGATTGTTTATCTACAAAAAATGTCTTTAGGGCAAATCATTCGTAACGACGGGCCTAAATCGCATTTTAAAAAACAAGGTACGCCAACAATGGGTGGTTTTATAATAGTCATATCTATTATAATTTCAGTTTTAATGTGGGCATATCTATCTAAATATGTATGGTGTGTTTTATTCGTAATATTTAGCTATAGTATTATAGGATTTATCGATGATTACCGTAAAATAACTCTTAAAACAACTAAGGGTCTTATAGCACGTTGGAAATACTTTTGGCAGTCAGTAGTTGCTCTAGTAGTTTCATTTATTATCTATAGAATTAGCAAAGGAACTCTAACAATAGATCTAATATTCGTATCTTGTAAAAGTATTATACCACAACTAATGAGTTTATTATCTATTTTAATTAGTTATTTTGTTATTGTTGGTACTAGTAACGCAGTTAATCTAACAGACGGTCTAGATGGTTTAGTTATTATTCCTACAATATTTGTTGCCTCAGGAATGGGGTTATTAGCTTGGATAAAGAGTAATATATATTTTGCTACATACTTTAATATACCTTATTTTTGTGATGCAAGTGAATTAGTTATTGTGTGCGCTGCTATTGTTGGAGCAGGTGTAGGATTTTTATGGTTTAATACTTATCCAGCTCAGATCTTCATGGGGGATATAGGTTCTTTAGCTTTAGGTGGTGCTTTAGGTACTATAGCAGTATTATTACATGAAGAATTTCTTTTAGTTATTATGGGTGGTATGTTTGTTGTGGAAACCTTATCTGTTATATTACAGGTAGGTAGCTTTCAATTATTTGGAAAACGTATTTTTCGTATGGCACCAATTCATCATCATTATGAATTAAAAGGATGGCCAGAAACTACAGTAATCGTGCGTTTTTGGATTATTTCTTTTATGTTCATTTTAATTAGTTTGGTAATATTAGAGGTACGTTAATTATGGTAAATTATCAGGGTCAGAAAATTGTTATTCTTGGCTTAGGCATAACTGGTATTTCTTGTATTAATTTTTTTATAACGCTAGGAGTCAAGCCACGTGTTATTGATACACGTGTTTCTCCGCCTAATTTAGATAAACTTCCAAAAAATATTGAATATCATCTTGGAAATATAAATCAAGATTGGTTGATGGATGCGGATCTTATTATTGTAAGTCCTAGTATTAATTTAGCTGATCCTGCTTTAAGACTAGCCGCTAAGATGAATATTAAAATTATTAGTGATATAGAATTATTGTGTCGTGAATCTAAGGTACCAATAGTTGCTATTACAGGTTCAAATGGAAAAAGTACCGTAACAACTTTAGTAGGACACATGGCTAAATCTGCAGGCTGGAAAGTTGGTGTAGGTGGAAATATAGGAATACCTGCTTTAACATTATTACAACAAGAATATGATCTTTATGTACTAGAGCTTTCTAGCTTTCAACTTGAAACTACTATTAATTTACAAGCTGCAGTAGCTACTATTCTCAATGTTACTGAAGATCATATGGATCGTTACCCGCTTGGGTTACAGCAATATCATGCTGTAAAATTGTCTATATATAACAATGCAAAAATTTGTATTATAAATGCTGACGATAAATTAACTATGCCTATCTGTAAAAATTTTTCTAATTACTTAAGCTTTGGTGTTAACGTAGGTAACTATTATCTTAATAATTACCGTGGTGAAACATGGTTGTGTGTTAATGGTACAAATATCTTAAATACGTATAAAATTAATATTACTGGACAGCATAATCTTACTAATATTTTAGCTGCATTAGCCTTATCGGATGCTATTGGTATTCCGCGATTTGCAAGTATAAAAGCATTAACTACTTTTTCTGGTCTTCCTCATATCTTTCAGCTCGTGTTAGAAAATAATGGCGTTCGTTGGATTAATGACTCTAAAGCAACTAATGTACATAGTACTATAGCTGCTTTTAATAATTTACATGTAGATGGTATCTTGCATCTTTTATTAGGTGGTAACGGTAAATCTGCTAATTTTAGTTCTTTAACACAATATATTCAAGGAGACAATATACGTTTGTATTGTTTTGGCCGAGATAGCAGAGAACTAGCTAAGTTACGCTTTGATATAGCTGAGATTACTGATACCATGGAAAGTGCAATGCGTATTATTGCTACTAAAGTAAAATCTGGTGATGTAGTTTTGCTTTCTCCAGCTTGTGCGAGTACTGACCAGTTTGAAAATTTTGCACAACGTGGTAATGAATTTACTCTTCTCGCTAAAGAGCTAGGCTAATGTATTTATTATTATATACATAATGTTACTTAAAATTATCATTTCTTTATTTAAGCATTATTAATATAATTTATACATAGATAGCAAGCGCAAATAAAAGTAATAAAGGGAGATGATAGTGTTATATGATCGTACCTTGCTCTGGTTAACTATAGGGTTAACTGCTATTGGTTTTGTAATGATTATGTCAGCTTCAATGCCTATTGGTCAGCGTTTAGCGAAAGATCCATTTTTATTTGTAAGACGTGATGTACTCTACTTAGTTTTATCTTTTATATTATCCATAGTAACGTTGTGCATGCCAATTAAAATTTGGCAACGTTATACTAATGCTTTTTTGCTCGTATCTATTGTTATGCTATTGATTATTCTATTACTGGGTAGCTCAGTCAATGGTGCTTTACGTTGGATATCTTTTGGTGCTATACATATTCAGCCAGCTGAGATATCTAAGTTAGCTATGTGCAACTATCTATCCAGTTATCTTGTACGCAAAGTTAACGAAATTCGTTCTAATTTATGGGGTTTTTGTAAGCCTATGAGTATAATGGTGGTATTAGATATCTTGCTATTAGCACAACCTGACTTAGGTACAGTAATTGTATTATTTGTAACTACCCTGGGGTTATTATTTTTGGTTGGTGCAAAAATATGGCAGTTTATAGCTATTATTTGTTCTGGTATTTTTACTGTAGTATTACTAATTATTATTGAACCTTATCGTATGCGCCGTATTATATCTTTTTGGAATCCATGGGCCGATCCTTTTGGGAGTGGTTATCAGTTAACTCAATCACTAATGGCTTTTGGTCGCGGTAATTTTTGGGGACAGGGGTTAGGTAATTCAGTACAAAAATTAGAATATTTACCCGAAGCTCATACTGACTTTATTTTTGCAATTCTAGGCGAAGAACTTGGGTATTTTGGTGTGGCTGTAGTCTTATGTATGGTATTTTGTATAACTTTTCGTGCAATGTCTATAGGACAACAAGCATTAAAAATTAATCAACATTTTGCTGGTTTTTTAGCATGCGCTATAGGTATTTGGTTTAGTTTTCAGGTAATAGTAAATGTCGGAACTGTTATAGGTATATTGCCTACAAAGGGATTAACTTTTCCATTACTTAGTTATGGTGGATCTAGTTTATTAGTAGTATCAACCTCTTTAGGTTTATTATTACGAATTGATTATGAAACTCGTTTAGAAACAACACAGGCAATTTTGAGGAGTTCTAAATGAGTGGTCATAGTAATAGTCAAAAAAATAAATGTTTGATAATTGCAGCTGGTGGCACTGGCGGACATATATTTCCGGGGATAGTAATAGCTAATTATTTACAAGCTAAAGGATGGGAGGTTCGTTGGTTAGGAACTGCTGATCACATGGAATCTCATTTAGTTCCTAAACATGGTATAAATATTGATTGTATTAAAATTTCAGGATTACGTAGTAAAGGTTTAAAAGCTCAATTCATAGCTTCAATAAAAATTTTACGTGCGGTTATTCAAGCTAAATATTTTATAAAAAAATATCAACCTAATATTGTATTAGGAATGGGGGGATATGTTTCTGGTCCGAGTGTTTTAGCTGCTTGGCTATGCAAAATTCCTGTTATTTTGCATGAACAAAATAGTGTTATAGGTTTAACTAATAGTTATCTAGCAATTATTGCAAAACGTTTATTACAAGCTTTTCCCAGGTGCACTGTCAAATAAACCTGAAGTTGGTAATCCAATACGTGCAACTTTACTAAATTTACCAACACCTAGACAACGTTTTTCAGGTCGTATAGGACCTATCCGTATTTTAGTGATGGGTGGTAGTCAAGGAGCACATATTTTAAATCAAATAATGCCTAAAGTAGCTAAAAAATTAGGTAATAAAATCACCTTATGGCATCAAGTAGGAAAAGGTGCTCTACCAGAAGTATTAAGGTATTATTATCATATCGGACAAAAACAACATAAATTAACTGAATTTATTGATGATATATCTATTGCTTATAATTGGGCTGATGTTGTGATATGCCGATCAGGCGCTTTAACAGTTAGTGAAATTTCTGCGGTTGGTTTACCAGCGTTGTTTGTTCCCTTTGTACATAAAGATCGTCAACAATACTGGAATGCATTACGATTAGAACGTATAGGAGCTGCAAAAATTATTGAACAGTCACAGTTTACTATTGAGTCAGTTGCAACTACGTTAGCATTATGGAATCGTCAGATTCTTTTAGAGATGGCAGAAAAATCTCGTGCTTCTGCAATTTTAGATTCTACAGAACGCATAGTATCTGTAATTTGTGAATTAGCAAAATAATATATTGTCTATATATCAACATACTAAATAATTAATATCAATTCATTCAATTAAAATGATAGAACTGAAATACAGTGAATAAGAATATAAATATAAAAAAAATAAATAATATGCGTGCTAATATACCTAAAATGAATCGTATTCAGCATATTCATTTTGTAGGTATAGGCGGTGAGGGCATGGGAAGTATTGCTAAAGTATTAGTTCATGAAGGATATCATATTAGTGGTTCTGATTTATCACCCAATATAGTAACTCAACAACTAGTAGAATTAGGAGTTCAAATTTATTTCTATCATAGTTCAGAAAATACAAAAAATGCAAATGTAGTAGTAGTTTCAACGGCCATTGCTGTAGATAATCCAGAAATTATTGCAGCTCGTGAATTACATATTCCAGTTATTTATCGTGCTGAAATGCTTGCTGAATTAATGCGTTTTCGCCATGGCATTGCAATTGCCGGGACGCATGGAAAAACTACTACTACAGCTATGATTTCTAGTATTTATATTAAAGCAGGTTTAGATCCAACTTTTATTAATGGAGGTATAATAAAAGAAGTAGGTACTAGTTCGCGTCTAGGATCTAGTCGTTATCTAATTGCTGAAGCTGATGAAAGTGATGCATCGTTTTTATATTTGCATCCTATTGTTGCTGTTGTAACAAGTATTGAAGCTGATCATATGGATACTTATCAAGGAGACTTAGAAAATTTAAAACATATATTTATCAAATTTTTACATAATCTTCCTTTTTATGGTTATGCAGTACTATGTATCGATGATCCTATTGTACGTCAATTATTATCGCGCATAAATCGTAAATTTACGACCTATGGATTTAGTAAAGATGCAGATGTTCGTATTGAGTTATACCAGCAACATGGTGTTCAGGGAGTATTATGGATTTGTCGTCAAGGTAAGCCTCGCTTAACTATAACATTACAATCTCCTGGTCGTCATAATGCTCTTAATGCAGCAGCAGCTGCTGCTGTTGCAATAGAAGCAGGCATTGCGGATGAACATATTCAACGAGCTTTAGAAAGTTTTCAAGGAATTGTACGTCGCTTTGATTTTCTAGGTGAGTATGCACTAAATAATGTCAACTGCAAACAAGGTAAAGTTATTTTAATTGATGACTATGGTCATCATCCTACTGAAGTAAATTATACTATCAGAGCTGTTCGCTCTGGCTGGCCAAATAGCCGTTTGGTCATGGTTTTCCAGCCACATAGATTTACACGTACTCGAGATCTATATGAAGATTTTATACATGTGTTATCTCAAGTAGATGTTTTATTAATATTAAATGTTTACTCAGCGGGTGAACAACCAATTCCTGGAGCAGACAGTGATTCTTTATATCGTGATATTCGTAACCGCAGTAAATTAAATATAATATTAGTTCCTGATATTTCAAATTTACCAGTAATATTAGCTTATCTTTTACAAGATAATGATCTTATTGTGATTCAAGGAGCAGGCAATATTGGTCAATTAGCGCAAGCATTATCCGCGCACAAACTAAAAGCTTTTAATTTTAATATATAAGATATGAATACAATGCGTAATGGCTAAAAAGTTACTATCTTACTAGACAGTACTTTAGTAAAGAATAAAATATCCTCATAATCAAACATAATAATATTATATAATTGAATAGAAACTTGTATTGATGCTTATTCTATGGATGTTAAATATTTTTATTTAATACTATTAAACAATAGAAGTTTTGATAGCTTTTCATAGCGTAGTGGAGAATATTAAACTCTACAAAAATTATTTGAATATTTACAATTACTTTATACTCATAGTAGTGTTATAACTTCTGTTTTTGCAATATATAAATTATATATTGAACTAATTTAGCAAATATTAAGTGTACCAGTTATTCCTTATATTGCTATTAAACGTAAAAATTTCATCAATGTTTGATATAACAATATTAGTCCAATTAAATAAACTAGAATTAACTTGAATTATAAAGCTAAATAATAATATTTCTAGTTTTAGTTTAAGCAAGGGGACTAATTTTAATAAGTTTAATGATACAATATTAAAATTTTTTCATTATAACAGTGATGTTCTAATAGAACAATGGTTATACCGAGCCGCATATACTGTGGCATTCTTAAGTAAGAATATTTTACCATCTATTTGTATCATATTTTCTAGATTGTTATATGATAATAAATCTAAGTATTTATCTAATAAAAATATAATACATATGCCCAAGTTATTTGAGTGAAAATATTTCTCTGAACTAGTCAGTTTAGATTATACAACCTATTAATAACTAAATTATAGTGATTGGAGATTAGCTAATATAATCATGAATATAGATGATAAATTCTACTTACTAGAAGTCAATAGTCATTGTTTGGTTCTAATGACAATGCATTACTATGAATTCAGTTTTTTTAATTAGTTTCTTATATTTTAGAGTTAGCTAATTAATATGCCACAAGCAACCCTAAATAATTACGTTAATAAATCAAAAGGTAAAAAATTACATCGTAGTAATATTATTCGTTTATTTGGTATAATTATTATGCTAATTATACTTAGTTTAATAATTACTAGTAGTTGTATCCTAATAAACTGGATGAAACATTCTAACTATACACTGCTCTCTAAAATAGTAATTACTGGAAAACATCAATTTACTAGTAATAATGATATTAGACAGAAAATTTTATCTTTAGATATTCCATATACCTTTGTCACACATAATATACGCATTATTCAAAAAAAAATTAAATGTTTACCATGGATTAAGCATGTCAGTGTGCGGAAACAATGGCCAAATATTATAAATATTTACTTAATTGAATATATTCCTATAGCTCATTGGAATGATTTTTTTTTAATGGATGCTGAAGGAAATATATTTAGCGTACCGATAGAGCGCACATTAAGACAAAAAATGCCTCTACTATACGGTCCAAAAGGTAGTGAGCATGACGTGTTAGCATGGTATTACAAAATGAATCAAGAATTAACTAAAAATAACTTTAAATTAAAAATAATATCAATGAATTCTCGTCACTCATGGCAGTTATATTTAGAGAATGATATTCGTCTTAAACTAGGACGTGATAATTTATTAGATCGATTAATACGATTTGAAGAAATGTATCCTGAACTGCAACAACAAGCATATAAGACAAATCAACACATTAATTATATTGATCTGCGCTATAATATAGGTAGCGCTGTAAGTATGAGTTCCAATGTTACCGGGCTAGAACATATCAAGTAAAAGTTAATTAGTAGTAAAGTCGTTACAGGTTAAATAATAATGATGAAGTCGACAGAAAGAAAACTTGTAGTTGGACTAGAGATCGGCACAGCCAAAGTAGTGGCTATAGTAGGGGAGGTATTACCTGAGGATATTATTAATATCATTGGTGTAGGTAGTTGTCCATCTCGTGGCATGGATAAAGGAGGTGTGAACGATTTAGAATCTGTTGTTAAGTGTGTTCAACAAGCGATTGATCAAGCTGAATTAATGGCAGATTGTCACATTTCTTCAGTATATTTAGCTTTATCTGGTAAACATATAAGTTGTCAGAACGAAATAGGAATGGTTCCTATTGCTGAAGAAGAAGTAACATTAGAAGATGTTGAAAATGTAGTACATACGGCAAAATCAGTTCGTGTTCGTGACGAGCATCGTGTTTTACATGTTATTCCTCAGGAATATGCTATTGATTATCAAGAAGGTATTAAAAATCCAGTGGGATTATCAGGTGTGCGCATGCATGCTAAAGTACATCTAATAACCTGTCATAATGATATGACTAAAAATATTGTTAAAGTAGTTGAACGTTGTAGATTAAAAGTTGATCAGTTAATTTTTACTGGTCTAGCAGCTAGTTATGCTGTATTAACTAAGGATGAGCGTGAACTAGGAGTATGTGTTGTAGATATTGGTGGTGGTACAATGGATATAGCAGTATATACTGGTGGTGCACTACGCTATACTAAGGTTATTCCTTATGCTGGTAACGTAGTTACCAGTGATATTGCCTATGCTTTTGGCACTCCATTAGTTGATGCAGAAGTAATTAAGGTTAGTTATGGTTGTGCTATGGGTATTTTAGTAAAAAAAGATGAAAGCGTAGAAGTACCAAGCGTAGGAGGTCGTCCACCACGTCGCTTACAGCGACAAACTTTAGCTGAAATTATTGAACCTCGCTATACTGAATTACTTAATTTAGTTAATAATGAAATATTACAACTACAGAAGACTCTTAGTAAGCAAGGTATAAAACATCATTTGTCCGCAGGTATTGTTCTAACTGGTGGTGGTGCTCAAATAGATGGATTGATAGCTTGTGCAGAACAAGTATTTCGTACTCAAGTCCGTATTGGACACCCTACGAATATTACTGGTCTTGTAGACTATGCGCAAGTACCTGATTATTCAACAGCAGTTGGATTGCTGCATTATGGAAAAGTATTTCATCTTACAAGTGAACATGAAGTAGAAAAAAGAAATTCAATAGGAAATTTTTTTCAAAAGATTAATACATGGCTAAAAAAAGAGTTTTAACCTTTACAAAATATCATCATCTTGATGTATTAATGATCTCTAGAAAATAGAGGTATAAACGGAGAGAAAATATGTTTGAACCAATAGAATTCACTAATGATGCCATCATTAAAGTAATAGGTGTTGGCGGTGGTGGTGGTAATGCCGTAGAGCACATGGTACGTGAGCATATAGCAGGAGTAGAATTCTTTGCTATAAATACAGATGCTCAGGCTTTGTGTAAAACTACTGTTAGTCAAACTATTCAAATTGGTATTGGAATTACTAAAGGTTTAGGGGCCGGTGCAAATCCAGAAGTAGGTCGTCATTCCGCAGAAGAAGATCGTGAAGCTTTACGTGCAACATTAGAAGGGGCTGATATGATTTTTATAGCGGCTGGTATGGGAGGTGGTACTGGTACTGGGGCAGCACCAGTTGTAGCAGAAGTTGCTAGAGATTTAGGTGTTTTGACTGTTGCCGTAGTAACTAAACCTTTTAATTTTGAAGGCAAGAAGCGAATGGCGTTTGCAGATCAAGGTATTGCGGAACTATCTAAATATGTTGATTCCCTCATTACTATTCCAAACGATAAATTATTAAAAGTTCTAGGTCGTGGTATTTCTTTGCTAGATGCATTTAGTGCAGCTAATGATGTATTAAAAGGTGCAGTACAAGGTATTGCAGAATTAATTACACGTCCTGGTCTTATGAATGTTGACTTTGCAGATGTGCGTACCGTAATGTCTGAAATGGGTTACGCTATGATGGGATCAGGTATTGCCTCTGGCGAGGATCGTGCTGAAGAAGCAGCTGAAATAGCTATATCATCTCCATTATTAGAAGATATTGATTTATCTGGCACAAGAGGTGTATTGGTTAATATTACTGCAGGTTTTGATTTACGTTTAGATGAGTTTGAAACTGTTGGTAATACTATTCGTGCATTTGCTGCTGATGATGCAACTGTAGTAATAGGTACTTCTTTAGATCCAGATATGCAAGATGAATTACGTGTTACTGTTGTTGCAACTGGTATTGGTTTAGATAAACGTTCTGAAAATACTTTAATGAATAGTAAACAAGCTACACAAAAGGTTATAGAGCAACGTTATAAACAACATGGTTTATCTCTATTACCAGAAGATAATAAACCTATAATTACTAAAGTTATAAATGAAAAAACTGTTCAGTGGAGCAATCAAGAACACGATTATCTAGATATTCCTGCTTTCTTACGTAAGCAAGCTGATTAATTTATCTAAATATTTGGTATTTTGTTCTTTTGCTAGACTGTCTTTATACCTATAGCATACAAGCATTATGCTATAGGTCATTGTTGGATGATGGATCTACTTTCTGAGATAAAACTATGATCAAACAAAGGACATTAAAACGTATTATTCAGGCAACTGGTGTTGGCCTGCATAATGGTAAAAAAGTCATCCTGACTATGCGTCCAGCTGCAGCTAATACTGGAGTGATCTATCGTCGTACTGATTTACATTCTTTACCAGTGGATTTTTTAACTAACGCAAAATATGTACGTGATACTATACTATGTACTTGCTTGGTTAATGAGCATAATGTGCGTATTTCTACAGTAGAACATTTAAATGCTGCATTGGCTGGTTTAGGTATAGATAATTTAATTATTGAAGTTGACTCCTCAGAAATTCCTATTATGGATGGTAGTGCTAGTCCTTTTGTATATCTTTTATTAGAGGCGGGCATTAAAGAATTAAATTGTGCAAAAAAATTTCTGCGTCTAAAACAAACTGTTCGTGTTAACGATGGTGATAAATGGGCTGAATTATCCCCTTATAATGGTTTTAAATTAGATTTTACTATTAATTTTAATCATCCAGCTATTGATTCTAGCTCACAGCACTATAAGATGCATTTTTCTGCTGAATCATTTATACGTCAAATTAGTCGTGCGCGTACTTTTGGTTTTATGCGTGATATAGAGTATTTACAGTCTCGTGGTTTATGTTTAGGTGGTAGCTTGGATTGCGCAATCATAGTTGATGATTATCATGTACTGAATCAAGATGGTTTACGTTTTAAAGATGAATTTGTTCGTCATAAAATATTAGATGCTATTGGTGATTTATTTATGTGTGGATATAATATTATTGGTGCTTTTACTGCATACAAATCTGGTCATGCATTAAATCATAAACTATTACAAACAGTATTATCACAGCAAAATACTTGGGAATATATAACTTTTGCAGAGAATAAGAATATGCCAATTATATTTAGCGCACCTAGAGTGTTAACTTGAAAACTACTGTTGTTACTTATTATATATTAATGAGTTAGTGCTATCTAGTTATGATATTATATGCATAATATTTTATTACTATTTATTTTTTTCTCTTTAAGATACAGTTCTGTATTTATCTAATAAATTACATAAAATTATTTTAATATTTAAGATATTTATCAATGTTTATGTCTAATAAATCTTACTATAGATTAATAAGGTATCATGATATAATATATGTCTATATATAAAGGTTAAATACTATTTATATTATTTTAAAATAATTATTATAGTACAGAGTGCTATTAGTTAATTTTTTATAGAAATTAATAATAAAAATACATACGTTATTCTTATATATTTAATATCTTATTAATGTATATTAATACTCTATAAAAACTATGATATAATTTTATTTACTGCATAATATTATATGTAATGATATTTATATTAATTAGCTACGCATTAAATAATAATTAGTAATATTCAGAGATACACCTTAATATATATCGCATATGATAATATGCTCTTGATTTGGGTTTTTATTGATTTTTTTCTATAAAATATTCTTGCTAGGTATATTCTAGCAATGTAAGTAAATTAGATATATAATATTAGTGCTAATTATAATTATTTAATTCTAATAATATTTCATAAATATCATATCATCAATTATTGTACATTTAGATTGTATCGAATAATTACTTTTTCAGAGATATTAGACTTTATGGTAATAAAATTATTAACCAAATTTTTTAGTAGTCGCAATGAGCGTAAGCTAAACAAAATGCGCAAAATTGTAACCTTGATTAATCGAATGGAACCTGATATGGAAAAACTTTCTGATAGCAGGTTAAGAGCAAAAACTAACGAATTTCGTGATCGTATAGCTACAGGAACAACGTTAGAAAGTTTATTACCAGAAGCATTTGCAACAATACGTGAAGCAAGTAAGCGTGTTTTTGGTATGCGTCATTTTGATGTACAGTTGCTTGGCGGTATGGTCTTAAATAATCGTTGTATTGCAGAAATGCGTACTGGAGAAGGAAAAACACTAACTGCAACTTTACCAGCTTATCTCAATGCATTGAGTGGAAAAGGAGTGCATGTTGTTACCGTAAATGATTATTTAGCACAGCGTGACGCTAACAATAATCGACCATTATTTGAATTTCTTAATCTTTCTGTAGTTATAAATTTACCTGGTATGACTACACTAGAAAAACGTGCTGCTTATGCTGCTGATATAACTTATGGTACTAATAATGAATATGGTTTTGATTATTTACGTGACAATATGGCATTTAGTCCAGAAGAAAAAGTACAGCGTAATTTGTACTATGCTCTTGTAGATGAAGTAGATTCAATATTAATAGACGAAGCTCGTACACCCTTGATTATTTCTGGGCCTGCTGAAGATAGTTCAGATATGTATATTCGTATTAATAAGCTCATCCCAAAAATGATCCGTCAAAAACAAGAAGATTCTGAAAATTTTCAAGGAAAAGGTCATTTTTCTGTAGACGAAAAAAGCCGTCAGGTTTACTTGACAGAACGTGGTTTAATTTTGATAGAAAAAATGTTAGTAGAAGATGGTATTATCATGGCAGGTGAATCATTGTATTCTCCAGCTAATATTATGTTAATGCATCATGTTACAGCTGGACTACGTGCACATGTTCTTTTTACTAAAGATGTTGACTATATTATTAAAAACGGTGAAGTTATAATTGTTGATGAGCATACAGGACGTACGATGCATGGCCGTCGTTGGTCCGATGGTTTGCATCAAGCAATAGAAGCTAAAGAATGTGTAAAAATTAAAAATGAAAATCAAACTCTAGCTTCTATTACTTTCCAAAATTATTTTCGTTTATATGAAAAATTAGCTGGTATGACTGGTACTGCAGATACTGAAGCGTTTGAATTCAGCTCTATTTATGCACTAGATACTATTGTAGTCCCAACTAATCGTCCAATGATTCGTAAAGATATGCCAGATTTAGTATACATGACAGAAATAGAAAAAATTAAAGCTATTATTAAAGATATTCGTCAATATACCGAAAGAGGACAACCAGTTTTAGTTGGGACAATATCTATTGAAAAATCTGAACTTCTTTCTCAAGCTTTAACTAAAGAAAACATTAAGCACAATGTTCTAAACGCTAAATTCCATGCTAAAGAAGCATATATTATTGCAAATGCAGGATTACCTAGTGCAGTAACTATTGCAACAAATATGGCTGGTCGTGGTACTGATATCGTATTAGGAGGTAGCTGGCATACTGAAGTCATTAACTTAACTAAACCAACAGATATAATAATTAAAAAGATTAAAAACGCATGGAAAATTCGTCATAATGCAGTTCTTGCTGCAGGTGGTTTGCATATTATTGGTACAGAGCGTCATGAGTCACGTCGTATTGATAATCAATTACGTGGACGTGCCGGTCGTCAAGGTGATCCCGGTTCTTCTCGTTTTTATTTGTCTATGGAAGATTCTTTGATGCGTATTTTTACATCTGAACGTGTCATTAATATGATGAGAAAATTCGGCATAAATCCTGATGAAGCTATTGAACATCCTTGGGTAACTAAAGCAATTGCTAATGCACAACGTAAAGTAGAAAATCGTTACTTTGACATTCGTAAACAATTATTAGAATATGATAATGTAGCAAATGATCAACGTCGTGCTATTTATGCTCAGCGTAACGAATTATTAAATATTAATGATATTAGTGAAACTATTATTAGTATTCGTCAGGATGTATTTAAAACTATTATTGCTAATTATATTCCTTCACAATTACTAGAAGATATGTGGAACATTAAAGGCCTGCAAGAACGACTAAAAAATGATTTTAATTTAATAATACCTATTAAAGAATGGTTAAATAAAAAAAATGATTTTAATAAAGATATCTTAAGTTCTCGTATTATACAACAGGCTGTTAAGGATTACCAATGTAAAGAAAAATTTTTAGGTATAGAAGTAATAAGAAATCTTGAAAAAGGCATTATGTTACAAACTTTAGATTTATTTTGGAAAGAACATTTAGCAGCTATGGATTACTTACGTCAGGGTATACATCTTCGTGGCTATGCGCAAAAAGATCCAAAGCAAGAGTATAAACGTGAATCTTTTTTAATGTTTACATCTATGCTTGAATCATTAAAATATGAAGTCATTAGCATATTAAGTAAAATACAGGTTAGCTCTCCAGAAGAAATTACAAATATAAATCAGCAATGCAATGCAAAAAAAAATGATTTATTGAGTACACAATATTTTAATGGTATTACTAATAACAGTAAACAATTAAGAACTAATTCCTTACCATTAAATATTAATGAATCAAAGATTAGGCGTAATGAATCTTGTCCATGTGGATCTAATAAAAAATATAAACAATGTCATGGCAGATTATTAAAATAATAATTTATTATTCTGTAATATTTATTATCATAGTTAATAGATAATTAATTTAATTTTTTATAAAATATCTTAGTATATTTATAATTAATATAATAAACATTCTGTGTTGAGTTTATCTAAAAATATAATGATTTAGAGGTATAAAATATAATTATAAATTTCTATATTTTTATTATTATTTAATAATAATCTAATGCTCAAAATTTAAGTTTTTTAATTTATAATTTATATAAATAAAATTTTTAATAATAACATGATAATAATAAATTGATTAATTATCTAGATATTATCAAAATATATTAAATACGCATTATTTAAAAATTAGCAATTATTATAGATAATGCTCATTGCTAAAAATTTGTTTATTATACGTATAACGTAATACATGAAAGTTTTATTGTTTTATTTTTCTTAGTTATTTTATAATAGTAAAATTTATTATATATTATATTATTTGAAAATTTTTTTAAAAAAATAATATTGAATAATTCAATAAATAATATTTTGTATATTAGCATATATTATTATATTAATAATTATTATATACGACTATATAAACACTATAAAATATAATTAATAATCATAGTACTTTAATAAGTCAAGACAATATCTATATTAACTTGAATTGTATTTTTAATATATATCATGTTATAAAATAAATGTAATAATAGCAACAGTTACATAAAATAGATAGTTAATTATTATATAGTAGGATTATATATTACATAAATAATATATTAACAAAATAATATTATTATTGTATAATATACTTTATGTTAGTTAGTTATTTTAATTAAAATAACATTGTTTAAAATGCTTAAATAATAATTATATTAATTACAATAAACGTATTTTGTAATACAAAGTATATCAAGCATGTTATATTAATAAGTTATAATTTATACTTATTATAATAAGTATTATTAATAATATTAATTATTAAAAATAATTAATTATCTATTTAGTATAAGTTTATATATTGTATTTATAACTTTATTAAAAAATTTAATAAAATACATTATACAATGTATATGATTACTATAGGAAGAAAAAATATTTTCTTGATATATATTACATTATAATAAGTATATTTATTATTTTATTATTTGTTAGATACAATACTTTTATTATTACTTGATAATATAGGAACTTATCATATTAGATAGACAATTATTGTTAATACATTATTTATATATATCTAATATAAAATTAAATTGATAATTATTTATAATGTTTTTAATTAATTAGTTATTAAGTATTAATATTTAATATATTAATACTACAATCATTTTATTATTAACACATAATTATTTTAGTTATAAATCTTGTAATAATATCACTAATAAATATTTTATTAGTAAATAGTGCACAATATATTTATATAATAGTCTATTAAATAATTTAAGTTATTTTATTAATTTAACTTATATTAATGAATACAATCTAATTTTATATAAATTTTACATTCATATTAATGATAATATCTTTTTTAAAGATTTAATATATTAAATATTACTATAATTTTAAATTAAATACATTTTATTTATAAATAAATAATTATTTTTAATAAATTATAAAGTTATAAAATAATCTTTATTCTATGAATATTGTACCGTTAGATTTAAATAATAACTATGGAGTATGAGAACATATGATGTTATACTTTCATAATATCCGTTATTATTAATGATATCATCAGCATATAATAAGCGCTGAATACGCGTAGTTTGTACTGATAAAATCTTTTTAACTTGTTTACGAGAAATATTATCTCTCATAATAATTCTTTTAATCTGTAACTTTGGATCAATATCAACAACTAATACACGTTGTGCGTGCGAGAATAGTTGTTTTTCAATTAATAAAGGAATAACCCATAAAATATAAGGAGCATCAATTTCTATTATTTGGCGTTGAGTTTCTTTATAAATTAAAGGATGTAGTAAATTATTTAACCATATTCTTTTATACGGTTTATTAAAAATAATTTTTCTTAGTGCAGTTCGATTAAGTCCTCCATCTTTTAATAAAATATTAGAGCCAAATTTATCTGCAATTTGTTTGATTACTGGACTACCAATGCTAACTATTTGTCTAGCAATAATATCTGCATCGATTATAGGTACTCCTAATCTTCTAAAAGCTTCTGAAACAGTACTTTTACCACTTCCAATGCCTCCTGTTAATGCTACTATATAAGTCATAAAAAACTCGTATTTAATAACTTTAAAATATATTTGTTTTATTAAAATATAACTTTTAGTGTTCTATATTAAACATCAATATAATTAATAATTAAGATTTGCAATATGTTACTTTAGTATTTAATAGCATTGAGGATTAAAACATAGTATATAATTGATAATGTTATTTATTATAATAGTTTTATGTATATTTGTATAGAGTATATATAAATAAATAAACTTTTAATTATAAAGTAAAAGTTTATTTATATTTTTATTATTAATTTAATAGTAATTTTAATAAAAAATTTAATTTTTTATTTTATCCAACATATTGTATAAAAATAATTTTTTAAGTATAAATATGATGTAATTCCATTAAAAAAGTTTTCTACTTAATAAGTATAACTGAATTTATTTTTTACTAAAATAAAAGGCATGAAAATGGAACATATAAATAAGCTTACTTTTCAAAATGTTATAGATTGTGTACGTATATTTCGTCGTAAAAATAAACTACAACGTGAAATCTTAGATAATGAAAAAAAAATTCGTGATAATCAAACACGTATATTATTGCTACATAATATTCGTGAGTATATTAAACCGAGTATGAATATTGACGCTATTCAGGCAATCATTGATGATATGTGTAGTAATTATGAAGATCGTGCCGATGATTACATTATTCAGAATGCAGATCTCTCAAGAGAACGTCGAGAATTATCTAAAAAATTAAAAACATTAGGAGAAAGAGAATCTAAATAATTTACTTTATATCAAAAATTATATATAATTTTTCTTTTATATTGATAGATAAAATTTAATAAGATTTTTTATACTTAATAAAAATATTATAAATAGTATTTATATATAAATTATTTAAAATACATTAACGTCTATAGTAATATAATATTATATATATTATATTACTATGCTAAATACTTGCTACAAATTTTGTTTAAAATAAATATACTTATATTTAATACATATTAGATTATTTATAGTATAAATATGTAAATATACTTGATTTATAAATATAAATTATTAATTTAATATTCTCTTATTCTAGGATTGAAATAAATTATTATTAAATAATTACTAATTTGTAATAACAAAAATAATTATAACATATTATTTTATATAATGTGATGATATATACTATCATAGTATAACAATTAATTATTTTATATGGACTTAACATAAGATTAATTAAAAAATAACTATTTTGTAGAAAACTATATTATATATAAATATAGTATGCTTAACTATTATCGTGCATAAGACTTACTTAAATTTCTTTATATAAAGAAAAATATCATTGTTTTTGAATAAGATTTGTAATTATTAATAATGATACTTTTACTATTTGGCTCCTCTGACTGGGCTCGAACCAGTGACATACGGATTAACAGTCCGCCGTTCTACCAACTGAACTACAGAGGAATATTTTAAATGACTAATAAAATACAATTTATATTATAATATAATATTTTATTACAGTTTACAACAAAATATTTTATATATAATTAATTAATAATAAGCAAAAACTAAATATATAATAAATAATATACTATTAAAAGTATATCATGATTTTTAATACATTAGTACTTACTATAACAAATTATTATTTTAGTTATATAAAAATATATAAAATTTAAATTATTTGATAGTATATTATTTAATATTAAATATACTTTCTTGTTATTATTCTAATCATATTAGATTATCTTTAATTATTGATCTAAAGTATTAGATATTTTATATTATCTATTTCATAGTTTTTTAAATTATATTATATTTTTATATCTTATTATAACAATACTATTGTATATATTTTATTAACATACACACATTATTAATTAATAAATTAACAATACTTTTATTAAAAAATAGATATATATAAAAATATAATACATCTAACTTCATGATCTTTTTTTATCAAACAGATAATTTTATATAAAAGATTTATGATATATAAAACTAATATATTTAATATACTTTTTATGCTAAAATCATATACACAATAAATAATATAATAATATTATTTATTGTTAACTCTACTTGTAATATTGTAGATTATTTTAATAATAAATAATTTTTATTCATTATAAATAAGTATGTAATATAGTAAATAATATTTGATTAAACGCATAATAAATTTAAAATTTAGATTTTACTAAATTATAATTTTAACTGAGTTAATGAAAATTAATCAACATAGTAAAATACTATTTATAAAATATTTTTTATTATTATTTTTATTATAAATTTGAATTTTATAATCAATAATTAACATTAAAAATGTTTTATGTTTTTATAGACAGATACAATATTAAAAGTAATAATAAATAGTTTATATCACTTAGAATAAAAATTCTAATAAATAGTATATATATTTTTAATAACTAAAAATTTTAATTTTTAAGAGTTATTGTTAGATATATTAAATATATTAATAATACAGTCAAAATATTCTTGAGAAGTATTATAATAATTAGTTATTAATTAATATAATATGATGTATAAAATCATGTACAAAATTATAAAATAACAACTATTTAATTAATAATTATTGCTTTAATTAACATCAAATTATATTATAGATATAATTATATCTATTATTTTATATAAAAGATAAATTTTTTATGGTAGTTGCATTATTTAACAAAATTTAAAAAATATTTTTATTTAGCAGTTATTTTATAATTAAATTTAATCAATGTTTATTATATTTTAATAATGCTTGAGACAATTAAATAATTATTTATTTTATGTTTTTTATTTATTAAAATTAATAAAATAGATATAATACCATTATATGGTATTAGTAGAATATTATGAATATTAATTTTTATTATATAATATCTATATAGATAAATTATCTTAATTATTATATCATTTTATTATCAATAAGTTAACTAATTTTTTATTAAAATAATAATATATACAATTATAGTGCCTTATATAAGTAAAGAATTAAAATATAAACTAATTAATAATTTATGCTTAAACAAGACAAATTCACATTTCCTCAGCGTTATAAATTGCCATCAAAATCTGGAGATATAGTTTCTTTAGGACAATTAACTGGTGCAGCTTATGCTTTAGAATGTGCACATATTGCTGATAAACATTCTGGTCCTGTAATATTGATTACTTCCAATATACATTCAGCATTGAAGATGCACAATGAAATAAAATATTTTACATCACGTGACGTAATAACTCTATCTGATTGGGAGACCTTGCCATACGATAGTTTTTCACCTCATAAAAATATTATTTCAGAGCGTCTTTTTAAGTTATATCATCTGCCACAAATGAAATATGGCGTCTTTATTATTTCTATTAACAATTTAATGCAACGTGTATGTCCATGTGATTTTATAAATAGCCATTCATTAATTATGCAACAAGGTCAGTTAATATCTCTACAGGAATTAATAAAAAAAATTAAACAAGCAGGTTATCGTAGAGTAAATCAAGTAATTGAGCATGGTGAATTTGCGATAAGAGGGACATTAATAGATTTATATCCAATGGGTAGCGAAGATCCATATCGTATTGATGTGTTTAATGATACAATCAATATTTTACGTATATTAGATGTTAATTCCCAAAAAACTTTACATGAAATTAAATCTATTCATTTATTGCCTGCACATGAATTTCCAATTGATAAACATGCAATTCAATTATTTCATAATCAATGGATTAAACATTTTAAAGTATGTCATGATCCAAAACATATTTATCAGCAGGTAAGTAAAGGAGTGTTACCAACAGGTATTGAATATTGGCAACCTTTATTTTTTAGTGAGGCTCTATCATCACTATTTAGCTATTTTCCATGTAATGCATTGTTAATAAATATCGGAAATATTGAGATTGCAGCAAAGCGTTTCTGGTCAGAAATTAATCAATATTATGACGATAAATGTGTTGATCCAATGCGTCCACTATTAAAACCAGATAAATTATGGTTACAAGTTGATGAGCTATGTCTTTTACTTAAGACATGGCCACGTATTAATCTAAAACATCATTTACTAAATAAAAAAAATAATCATAGTAATTTATATTATCAATCGTTACCTGAGCTGCAAATCAAATCGCAATACAAAAATCCTTTGGATAATTTAAAACATTTTATTAATCTTATCAAGGATACTATTGTTTTTATAGTAGCAAGTGAAGGACGTCGTGAAAATTTACTGGAATTATTATCACTAATTAATATTAGTCCCTTGCTAATAATGCATCTAGAAGATGTTCAAATAGGTAAAATACATATTATGCAGGGCGTTTCTGAGCATGGATTTATTAATCTAGAGCTTAAACTAGTGTTGATATGCGAACAAGATTTACTTGGTAATAATATTATTCAGTATCCTCAAGATAGCAAGAAAAATATTCATACTAATTCTACTATTTGTAATTTTAATGAGCTTAATAGTGGTCACTTATTAGTGCATTTAGAGCATGGAGTTGGTCGTTATAATGGAATGATTATATTAGAAATAAATGGAATACAAGGAGAATATTTAATTCTAACATATGCAGATAATACAAAACTTTATGTACCTATATCCTCTCTTCACCTACTTAGTCGTTATACAGGCATTATCAATGAAAATACTCCGTTACATAAATTAGGTGGTAATGTCTGGAATAAAACAAGACAAAAAGCTATTAAAAAAGTACGAGATATAGCTGCTGAATTATTAGATATTTATGCTCTTCGTGCCACTAAAATAGGATATGCTTTTAAATATAATCATGAAGATTATCAAATGTTTTGCCAGAGTTTTCCTTTCAAAATTACAACAGATCAAAATATAGCAATTAATGCTGTACTCAAAGATATGTGTCAACCTTTAGCTATGGACCGTTTGATATGTGGTGATGTTGGTTTTGGTAAAACAGAGGTAGCCATGCGTGCTGCATTTCTTGCTGTAAATAATAATAAACAAGTAGCAGTATTGGTTCCTACTACTTTATTAGCACAACAACATTATGATAATTTTTGTGATCGTTTTGCTAATTGGCCAGTACGTATTGAAATGCTTTCCCGTTTTCGTAGTACAAAAGAACAAATAATAATTTTACAAGATACTGTTAATGGTAAAATAGATATTTTAATTGGTACACATAAACTTTTACACAAAAATATGCAATGGAATAATCTAGCTCTTTTGATAGTTGATGAGGAACACCGTTTTGGTGTACGTCACAAAGAACAAATTAAAGCTATGCGTACTGATGTGGATATTTTAACGTTAACCGCCACACCAATACCACGAACACTTAACATGGCAATGAATGGTATGCGTGATTTATCTATTATTGCTACTCCTCCAGCACGTCGTCTTGCAGTAAAAACTTTTGTTCGCAAATATAATCCTTTAATTGTACGTGAAGCTATTTTGCGTGAAATTACTCGTGGAGGTCAAGTTTATTACTTATATAATGATGTTGAAAGTATAGATAAAGTTGCTAAAAAATTATCTGATCTAGTACCTGAAGCATTTATAAAAATTGCTCATGGACAAATGCGAGAACGTGAACTAGAGCATGTTATCAATGATTTTTATCATCAACGTTTTAATGTTTTGATATGTACTACTATTATTGAGACTGGTATTGATATTCCAAGCGCTAATACCATTATTATTGAGCGTGCTGATCATTTTGGTTTAGCACAACTGTATCAATTACGTGGTCGTGTGGGTCGTTCATTTCATCAAGCTTATGCTTATTTATTTATTCCAAGATTAAAAGATATATCTACCAATGCACAGAAACGTATAGAAGCTATTACTTCTTTGGAGAGATTAGGTGCAGGATTTATGTTAGCGACTCACGACTTAGAAATTCGTGGTGCAGGAGAGTTATTAGGTGACGGACAAAGTGGTCAAATTAGTTCTATTGGTTTTTCTTTGTATATGGAGTTATTGGAAAGTACTATTGATTCTCTTAAAAAAGGACAAGAGCCATCATTAGAAGAGATTATGAGTAATCACTCAATTATTGAGATGCATATACCTGCTTTGCTACCAAACAATTATATTCCCGATGTAAGTATACGTTTATCATTTTATAAACGTATTGCTAGTGCTAAAAATCATGATCAATTACGAAATTTAAAAATAGAACTTATTGATCGATTTGGTTTATTACCATGTTTAGGTCATAATTTACTACAAATTACAAAATTTCGTTTAGATGCTATAGAATTAGGTGTTAGCCGAATAGAATGTCATGAAAAAGGAGGATTTATTGAATTTAGGAATACAAATAATATTAATCCTATATTTTTTATTGAATTATTGCAGAAAAAATCACATATCTTTAGTGTAGATAGTAAAAACAAGCTGTATTTTATTGCTGATCTTAAAGATTTTACGATACGTTTAGACTTTATATCTAATTTTCTTATGCTTTTAAAAATTAATCAAGTAAAATAAATACAACTAATATAAATATGATAAATAATAAAACATTCTTAATATTTATATTATTATTTTATTTATTCATACAATTATAGTAAAATTTAAAGTATAAAAACTTAAATTATATTAAGTAATAAACATTATACTTTATATTTATTTAAATATAAATTAATAATTTTTTATAAAATAGTGCTTAAATAATTAATTTTATTTATTTGCACAATAAATTATTGTAATCATTATATATAAAATATAAAAGTTTTTTATTAATTAAAAAAATAATTTATAAACTATTTTACTAAAAAATTAAGTAATTCTTATTTTAAAAAGAATTTTATAATAAATTATAATTTATATTTTTATGATACATATATTATATATTTTGTATACATGTATAATGTAATTATATTTAATATAATCAATAAATAAGATATTTTAAATGCAGACAATCAATTATTTATAAAATAATAAAAAATATTTTATTGTATCGTTAATATGCATATTCAAAAAATATTACTTATAATATATTGTACTTATAAGAATTAATTCAGTAATATTTTATATATATAATGATTAGATACTATAGAAATATTTTATTATTTTCTTATACAAGAAAATAATAAACACCTAATTTTATAAATTAAAAAATTTTATGCTTCTTATATAAGAGAAGATATTTTATAAGTAATAATCTACCATTATATTTTTTAACAAAATACTCAGTTAATAGAATTATATTAATTAATATACAATAATATATTGCGCAGATGGCAACTTATTTATTAAATGTTTATTGTGTTCATATTTAATATATATTTTATCTAACATACATATTTATGTTATTACTTAATAGCTGTAATTTATTATAAGTTATATTATTAAATTATTATATTTACTCTATTTTAAATAGAGTATTAATATTTTGCCACATATAAATATATTATATGTAATATAACTTTTTTAGTAATAGTAAAGTCATTATTATATATAATATTGATTATATTATAAATTTTTTATAAGAAATAATTACTTAATATTAATTTATATAAAAAAATTCTATTTTTGTTACATCGATTATTTAATAATGTTCTATATTAATTGTAAAATACAAATACTAAATTTTTTTCTTTAAAGGATTGTGTTATTAATTAATATGTAAACTTGTAACTCTTAGTAAATTATAAAAATCAATGTATATGTTTGTATTCTTTTATTTTTAAGTATTATGGTACCCGGAGCGGGACTTGAACCCGCACAGCATAAAAGCTAAGGGATTTTAAGTCCCTTGTGTCTACCAATTCCACCATCCAGGCAAAATAAAGGCGCGTTCCGGAATCGAACCGGACTAGACGGATTTGCAATCCGTTACATAACCGCTTTGTTAACGCGCCAATATATTTTATCTATATATAATATTTAATATGGAGCGGGAAACGAGATTCGAACTCGCGACCCCGACCTTGGCAAGGTCGTGCTCTACCAACTGAGCTATTCCCGCTTTTTACTTTTAATAAAGGTAATATTATTTATTTTATTAATTGTAATTATTGTATTTTATTATGATTTAATAGTATGATTTTACTTATCTTACAACATGCGTCAACATTATTTTTTATAATATCATAATTATTTGTTTATATTAAGACATATTATTATCATAATTCAAGTAAATAATTACGTGCAGCTTTTAAATATTGAAACATTGACCAAAATGTTAATATTGTTGAGACATAAAATGCAACTACGCCCGCTAAAACAACATAACTATCAGGGCGCCATAAAAGTGCTATTAGCGATAACATTTGAGATACAGTTTTTATTTTACCAATCCATGAAACAGCTATATTATTACGCTTACCAAGTTCTGCCATCCATTCACGTAGTGCTGAAATAATAATTTCACGGGTAATCATAGTTGCTGCTGGCAGTGTAATCCACCATACGTGATAATATTCAGAAATTAGTACCAATGCTGTAGAAATAATTACTTTATCTGCAACAGGATCGAGAAAAGCACCAAAGCGAGTTGTTTGTTTCCATTTACGAGCTAAAAAGCCATCAAACCAATCTGTTATTGCAGCAAATACAAAAATAAGTGCACAAACTAAAGGTGTCCAAGTAAATGGTAGATAAAATATTAGAATAAAAAATGGAATTAGAATAATACGAAATAAAGTAAGCAAAGTTGGTATATTAAATCGCATGTTTTGAGGTAATGTCTTTTCCATATTTGGATATTATTGTCTAATTATACTATAATACTTCAACCTTGTATAACTTCTTTTGCTAAGGTATTAAATATTAAGTATTTTTAGAATTTTAGTTGCTCACTTTTATTAAAGATTTTATCTCTTTTATTTGCTTAAAAACTTAGTAGCTCTTCTATTTAACTACTCTAATAATCTTAAGTAAAGTAACATTACAAATGTTAACATATTTTTATGATGAGTAATAATAACATAGTGATGAAAATTATTACGAATATTGTGTATAAGATTTAAAATAAAACACTTTAATAATAAAAAAATTTATTTTCTAAATACAAAAATATTTTTGTTTTTACTTGTTAGTACTATCATTAGTAATGAATAATAGTATTAGATGTTTATTTAATGATATATTCAGAGTATTCAATAATTTTTTGATTATTTTTAAGTACCTTTTATATTTAATATATATTAATGTATTATTTTTTTTACTGTTTTTAAAGTAGTAACAATAATAAATTTATTACTGTTGAACAAAAATTTACTTTTATTATTTTACTTGATAATAATAAATATTATTTACACACTATTTGTTACGGTTTACCATGATAAATAAGAACTAAATATCTTATGCCTATGCTATCATATAAAATGTTATTTATGTATTATATATGCTGAATATCATATAATTATACTATGGTTTATTATATTATAAATCGGCTAATGTATTGTAGCATTATTAAAATATTTTAATTAAAAATATTATTATTTATTTTATTCTGTTGATATTAAATATATATGTTTTCTCAAATTAATATAGATATGTATATAATAAGTATATTGTTTAGAAATATAAAATTAAATAATATTTTATTAAGTAAAATGCTATTATACTTGCTATGTAAATAAAATCATTAATTATAGTATGAACTATTTTAGTATATACAGTATCATTAGAATACTTAAAACAGTTATTATTACTAATAATAACTTATTTTT
Source organism: Candidatus Profftia lariciata (assembly GCF_020541265.1). Lineage (GTDB taxonomy): Bacteria > Pseudomonadota > Gammaproteobacteria > Enterobacterales > Enterobacteriaceae > Profftia > Profftia lariciata. The sequence continues at coordinate 393,620 of NZ_CP045925.1, forward strand.
TATTAAGTAAATATCATATATACATTGATCATACATTACCTTGTAATATAATATTTATAATATATAAATTATTTTTTTAAAAACAGAATATTTTTTAGTAATTCTATGTACGTATTAAATTTCAAATATATACTATTATTAAAAATTAAGTTATTTATTAATTTGTTTATATATCATATATTTAATACTTTGCCAATCTGACTAAAAAATAAGTAAATATAATATATCTTGATAAGTATAATTGTATATTAAATACTGTTTAATATATGAATATCAACACAAATTAATTGAGTTATACATAGACTATTGTCATTAGTTATGATAAAAAATATTTTTTTACATCTTGCATATCTATTAATATATCTATTCATGAAGATAAACATATTTTTAATAAAAATTAAAAGATAAAAAAATTTATTATTAAATAATTAAATATTATATCAATATTGATCATGCCGAGTATAGTGATATTCTAAATATATCTTCATTTATTATATAAATTAAAATCATACTAATTTAAATTAGTATTTTATATCCATAGCTTCTAAAATATTAATTGAAATATTTAGATATATCATTTAGCTTTATTTTTATAAAAATTAATTCTTATATCAATAACATCGTATATATGATAAAACTTATGCTTATAAGTTACTATCTTATGAGATACTAAAAAATTTTATTTATATAAATATAATGTATAATGTATAATAGTTATTATTATATTGCAAGAATTTTATATAAGAATTTTATATAAAAATTATTATAAATAATCATTTATTATTAACATTTATTGGTTAGAAAAAGATATATTATTATTTGATGGTAAGTAAATATATATCATATTTAATTAATATTTTATAGTAAGATAACAATTAATAAATAATTATTCTATTAAAAATACTGAAGATTTTTTTATTTATATGTTTTATTTAATAAATAATAATTATTTAAAATAACAAATTTTTAATTTTATCTATATATAGTAATTATTTGTTAATAATGAATTAAACTATATTATAATATCTTATTAATAGATTAAATAAATATAATACCAAACATAAAATTTTTGTACTTTTTACTTGATATAATAAATATTTGCTGAATTATTAATTACATCTTAGTAAGAATGCAACTTAATCTATTATCTTCTGATATATTTTACTATTTAATGAATTAATAAATATTTCTTTATATATTTGTTATCATAATTTATTTTGAATATAAATATATTTTAAGATTAAATCTATTATTCTTATTTAAATACAATTACATTATAAAATAAATTATGCTAATAATAGTATTTTAAATAATATTATTAAATAAATAATTCTTAATATATAATATGATACAAATTTTAAGTGCATTATATTATAAAAAATAATTTAATATCTAGTATTATGATATTAAGAATAAAAATTATATATATATAATTAAAATGTATTTAAAATATTTTTTATTACTTATTTATGTAGTAATAATATATAATTTTTTATTTAAAAAATGTAGATACATTAAAATATAAAATATTTTATGTATTAATTGCTAATTACAGAATATTTTAAATATTTAATACTTTGTTCAAATTATAGTATTTTTATAGTTAAAATAATACTATCTCAATTATATTGATAATTATTTATTTAATTTTTTGTATAATATAATATTATACATACTAGTATATGACTGCTTATAATATTAGTAGTAGTTTTTTATTATTTATTTTAAGCTTATTAGTATAAGCATACTTTATATTTTTTTAAGTTATTTTATTTTAAAATAAATATAAAAAAATTTTAATAATTTTTATTATAAAATAATATATTGCAAGTATTTTATATATTGATTAATAATCAATTATTAAACATAAATGTTTTTATATATAATATTGATTTTTTTATTATTTATTAAACACATAGTAATCTTACATGGCTTGGTAACAATCTATGTAAGATTACAAATAGAGTTATTCTATATCTTTCTAAGTTAGCAATAAAATCATCTTACTCACTATATACGTGTGTTATAAATAAAATTTAATTAAGTATATTTTCTTGTTTGATCTCACATATAAATATTAAGTTCATTATTTTAATATATACTAATAATAATAACTAACTAAAAAATCTATAACAATCAATATGTTAGTTGAATTGTTAAATTTATTTTTTATTTTTAAAATAAATTACATTATCAGATGTTTAGAAAATAATTAAATCAAATTTTTATAAAAGTTATATTAATTTAATAAGATTATATTTTATGTTTACTAATTACCTCCATAAAACAATCTTTATAAGCAAAACATTTAAATTAGCTGATATATTTTATATTCTATCTATTATAAAATAAAAAAATCACTATTGTAACCATTCAGTATGAAATACACCTTCTTTGTCAATGCGTTTATAAGTATGTGCTCCAAAGTAATCACGCTGTGCCTGAATAAGATTAGCTGGTAGCACTGGTGAACGATAACTGTCATAATAAGAGATAGCCGCAGATAAGGTTGGAGTTGGAATACCACTCTGTACTGCATATATGATAACATCACGCATTGCTTGTTGATATTCGGTAGCAATCTGTCTGAAATATGGAGCTAATAATAAATTAGCAAGTTCAGTATTATGCGCATAAGCATCAGTAATTTTTTGTAAGAAATCTGCACGAATAATACAGCCAGCCTGAAAAATTCTTGCTATTTCACCATAGTTTAAGTTCCACTGATATTTATATGATGCAACTCGTAATTGAGAAAAACCTTGAGCATAAGAAATAATTTTACCTAAATAAAGAGCACGTCGTATTTTTTCAATCAACATAACAGGATTACCACGAAATATTTGAATTTTTGGTCCAATTAATACCTTAGATGATATAAGTCGTTGATCTTTTAATGAAGATATATAACGAGCAAAAACAGATGCTGTTATTAACGATAGTGGTTCACCGAGCTCTAATGCACTCTGACTAGTCCATGTGCCAGTTCCCTTGTTAGCAGCCTGATCTAATATATAATCAACTAAATATTTATCATCTTTATCTTTTTTAGTAAAAATATTTTTAGTTATATCAATAAGGTAGCTTTTTAATTCACCTTGATTCCATTCAGTAAAAATATTAGATAAGTCTTCGTTAGATAAATTTAGACCATGTTTTAGTAGATAATAAGCTTCAGCAATTAGCTGCATATCACCGTACTCAATACCATTATGTACCATTTTTACATAATGACCAGCCCCGTCAGATCCTATATAAGTTACACAAGATTCACCATCTTCAGTAATAGCAGCAATTTTATGTAATATTGGAGCTACTAGATCATATGCATCTTTTTGTCCACCCGGCATAATAGATGGTCCTTTTAAAGCTCCTTCTTCGCCACCTGATATACCAGTACCAATAAATTTAAATCCTTCAGCTGATAATTCATGATTACGACGTATTGTATCTTTAAAAAAAGTATTTCCACCATCTATAATAATATCACCTTTTTCTAAGTAAGGTTTTAGAGAATTAATAGTTTTATCAGTAGCTTCACCAGCTTTTACCATTAATAGAATGCGACGAGGTATTTCAAGAGATTCAATAAATTTCTGAATAGAATAAAATGGTACTAATTGACTTTCCGGATTGTTAAATATTACTTGATTAGTTTTGTACTGAGATCTATTAAAAATTGACACTGCATATCCTCGACTTGCTATATTCAGTGCTAAATTTCGTCCCATTACTCCCATACCAATAACACCTATTTGTTGTTTTGACATTGTAAGCTCCTATTTACAGATAAAATATGTAATATATGATTCATAATAGATTAGTCAAAAATTTTCATTTAATTTATTTTTAATTAAGTGAATAATAAGTCATCTATATATTGGTTAAATATACAAATTAAAGTATATTCTTAAAATTCCAGATTAAACAATATTTATATATAAAATAATTATCATCTAATCATAAATATAATTATTTAATAATATAAATTAATTTTTTTTACTTAGAACATCATATCTATAATATTAATAATATTAAACTTTTTAAAAGTAATAGTAATATTTGCTTATTAGTTAAAAAATTACTTTGATATTTAATAAATTAATTTAAATAATTATCTTACAAAATTTATATTTATCAAATATTTTTAATATCTCAAAGTGCTATTTATAGCATTACATTAAGTATTTTTAACAAATATGATTTTACATTTATTAAAGATAATACTTTTATTTTTAATATTTTTATTAATTATTATTTAAATTTTTATCTATATAAATATTTTAGTAGACTACTTTTATTAAAATATTTTTATAAACTTAAAAATTAATTCTAGAAATTTATAATAAAATTTTCTTATTTTTTTGAAGAGAGTAAACTATAGAATATATCCATTGATATACTTTTCAATATTAAACTTTGATATAATAATCTTGATTATATTCATAATACTAATTTTCATTAATTAATAAAATTATATAATAATATAATTATTAATTATATTACTGATAATTTTATTAATTTTATAAAAAATTAATATATATATTATATATAGTATTATTTAAATAATTTTAACAGTATTAAAATAATAATTTTAATAAATTAATATGTTATAATTTTATTATATTATGTTAATTTATTATTTATCATTAGTATTTAATAGAAGATAATAATAATTATTATGTCTTATTAATTTATACAAATATATTAATAAAATAAACTTAATACATACATTATAGAATAATCATAATATATCAATACTGTATTATATTAAAGTATTTAAGTATAAATTATAAATTTATTATAAAATAATATAAATATATATTACATTTATTAATTGAATAAAACTTATTTGCATGAATAATTACTTTACTGATTATTATTGATTACTTATTACATGATTCATATTTTTATTTTTTATTAAATGAATAAAATACTATATAGATATGCTTGAAAATGAATATTTTTTGCAAAATACTATTTAATAGTAAAGCATTTATATGTACCAGTTGACTACTGTATTAAAATACAGTTTTATATATAAATTAACGTAATCACGATAACTTACTTATTTATGATGATGTCTGATAAATTACATGTTACATAAAATGTAATACAAATTTGTATCTTATTTAAAATAATAAAATTTTAACATTCTTCTTGAAGATTAAATAATTTTAGATCACAGTATATTTTCTTAAATAAATTAATAAAAAATGTAATTTTTTAATTTATTTAGTTATAGTGCTATAATTTTTTATTTAATTAAAATTTAATATAAAATTTTTGCTAAAATTTAATTATAAGTAAATAAAATTTAGATTTTTAATATTATATATAATTGCATAAATTGATACAAAATGCCTATTTTATTATTAAATTAATTATAAAATATTTAAGTATATTATTATAATCATTGTAACTTGATAAATACATATTATATACTTAGTATATTTTTTATTAATAGTTCTAAAATATTATTATATTGTTTTGATATTTATCTTTATAAGATATCAAAATTATATTAATTACTTCAACAAAATAATAAGATAATAATATAAGTTATATTATCAATAATATTGATACTATTAAATAGTAATTGTATTAATAAAAATATCTTAAATAATATTTAAAAGTTTAAATAAACTGTTGGCTATAAGTAATAATTTAATAATTGTTATTAATATGCTAAATAAATAATTTTATATATAAATCAATTATTTAGTGTTCATTATCATGTTTATTTATATAAAAAATTTTTATTATAAGTTAAAAATTACCAGAAAATTATGTTGTTGATTTACCATAAATAATTATTGGTTTTTCTTTACCATTAATAACATTATTATTAATAATTACTTTATTAACATTTTTTATTAATGGTAAGTCATACATTATATCTAACAATACTTCTTCAACAATAGAACGTAGACCACGAGCACCTGTTTTTTTTATCATTGCTTTTTTAGCAATTGCAATTAAAGAGTCATCACAAAATTCTAAATTTACATTGTCCATATTAAATAATGCTTGATATTGTTTAGTTAATGCATTTTTTGGTTCTTTTAAAATTTTAATTAAAGAATTTTCGTTAAGTTCACATAGTGTAGCAATTACTGGTAGACGACCAATAAATTCAGGAATTAAACCAAATTTTAGTAAATCCTCTGGTGTAGTTTGAGATAACAATTCACTTTCAGTCTGTTTTTTAGACATAACCTGAATATTTGCACTAAAACCTATACTGGTACTAGTATTAATACGATCTGCAATAACTTTATCTAAACCAGCAAATGCACCACCACAGATAAACAAAATTTTAGAAGTATCAACTTGTAGAAATTCTTGCTGTGGATGTTTACGGCCCCCTTGTGGTGGAACTGAAGCAATAGTGCCTTCAATGATCTTAAGTAAAGCCTGTTGTACTCCTTCACCTGATACATCACGTGTAATAGATGGATTTTCTGATTTACGAGAAATCTTATCAATTTCATCTATATAAATAATACCATGTTGAGCTTTTTGTACTTCGTAATCACATTTCTGTAATAATTTCTGAATAATATTTTCAACATCTTCACCTACATAACCAGCTTCAGTCAATGTAGTTGCATCAGCGATAGTAAATGGTACATTTAAGAAACGTGCTAAAGTTTCAGCCAATAAAGTTTTTCCACTACCAGTCGGACCTATCATTAAAATATTACTTTTACCTAACTCAACATCATTATTAATATCACTATTATGTAAACGTTTATAATGATTATATACAGCTACTGCCAAAACTTTTTTTGCTTTTTCTTGTCCAATAACGTAATCATCTAAATGATTACTAATTTCATGTGGTGTTGGTAAGGAATTAGAGTGAATATATGGAGATATTTTTTTAATATCAGCATTTACAATCTCATTACATAAATAAATACATTCGTTGCAGATATAAACTGATAGCCCAGCGATTAATTTACGAACTTCATTTTGATTTTTTCCGCAAAAAGAACAGTATAATAACTTATCTAAACTATCTTTGTGTTTATCTGTCATCAAATGTACCTTGTATTGTTTGTCTCTTTTGTTAAATAAATTTTTTATGTATCAATGGATTTGTAATAGTAGATAAGTATGTAACGGTAGTATAGCAATATAATACATACAAACAATTAATTTCATTATAACATATATTAATAATTAGTATGAAATACAGTAAAATTGTTATAAATATTTTAATCAATAAATATAATAATATATTAAATAATAGTATAAGTATTATAATTATTTATTTATGTAATCAATATAATAAAATATCATATTAACTCCGATTAGTCATTATTGAATCTACTAAACCGTATTTTACAGCTTCATGAGCTGATAAGAAGTGATCACGTTCAGTATCACGCTCAATTTCTTCTATTGATGTTCCTGAATGTTTAGCCAGAAGATTATTTATGTTAGTTTTAATATTTAAAATTTCTTTAGCATGAATTTCAATATCTGTTGCTTGTCCTTGAAAACCACCTAGTGGTTGGTGAATCATTATACGCGCATTTGGTAAACAAAAGCGTTTTCCTTTGGTTCCTGCAGTTAATAGCAAAGCCCCCATAGAACATGCTTGTCCTATGCAAATAGTACTTACATCAATTTTAATAAATTGCATAGTATCATAAATAGACATTCCTGCAGTTATTACCCCCCCAGGAGAGTTTATGTAAAGATAAATATCTTTTTCTGGATTTTCTGCTTCAAGAAATAGCATTTGTGCTATTATAAGATTTGCCATATGATCTTCAACATGACCGGTTAAGAAGATAATTCTTTCTTTTAATAAACGAGAAAAAATATCGTATGAACGTTCACCGCGAGGAGTTTGTTCAATAACCATGGGCACTAAAGTCATGTGTGACAATGAATTATGCTGGTTATTATATGACATTAAATCTTCCTCTAGAAAATAATATGGATATTATTTGCGTTAATTTTATCACAAAAAGTAGTTTTACTATATATACCATTATCTCAATATAATTACATTATTAGATATTTTTATGTTTTTGTTGTGTAGTATTAAGAATACAGTTATTACTATTAATATATATTAGCTAATTTAGCATTGTTTAGTGTATTTTTTAATATTTGAATAGTAATCCAATTCAATCTACTTATAATTTAAATATCATTAGGGTTATTTACGAATATATAACTTATTTAGTTTATTTATTTTCTATAAATATTTTTCTAAACTATTTTATACTAGTATATTATTTAATAGTTGTATGTATATCTTTTTCAGATAATACTATATTGTTTATCTGATTTATCTAATTGTTTAGGTATTATTAAGTAATACTGAAATTATAAAATCAATCAGATAAATCAGATACATCAGATAATCCCATAGCATAACGTACTAAAAAAAATTTAAGATCAAATATATTATTAAATATTATCATACCTGTATCACGTAATACTTTTTTAGCACAATTATCATCTTCAAAAAGATAACGAAATCCTTGCATTACAGCAAGCATTACCGCAGCATTATATTTACGCGAACGTTCATAACTACGCAAATACATATAACGACCAATATCTTTTCCCTGACGCTGTAAACGTTTTATTTCAGATGTTAACTTAGCAACATCCATAAAACCTAAATTCATGCCTTGTCCTGCTAAAGGATGAATAGTATGTGCTGCATCACCTACTAATGCTAAACGATGTGCTGCAAAACTACGCGCATAACGTCCAATAAGTGGGTATGATTGACGTGAACTTACTATTTGACATAACCCTAAACGCATATCAAAAGCAACTGCTATTTCTCGGTTAAAATGATTATCTGATAGTAATCGTAAATATTGTTCTTTTTGTGGATTCATAGACCATACAATTGAACATAATTTTTGATTTTTTAAAGGTAAAAAAGCCAAAATACTATTAGAATGGAAAATTTGACGTGCACAATTATTATGCTGTTGTTCAGTTTTAATTGTTGCGACTAATGCCTTATGTCCGTACTCCCAAAAAGTTAAGGGAATATCTGCATGTTTACGTAACCATGATTGTGCACCGTCTATCCCAATAACTAAGCGTGCTGTTATTATTTGTTCATTATTTAAAATAACTAATGCTTCATTATCACCCCATTTAATTTGTTTAATACTTGCAGGAGTAATAATATCAACATTTAATTGTTTCTTAACTTTATTCCATAGCGTTCTTTGAATTATAGAATTTTCAATAATATGCCCAAGGTGAGTGTAACCATATTCTTCGGCATTAAACATAATACTTCCAAAACTGTCGCTATCCCATACTTCCATAGTTTGATAAGAATTAGTTCTTAAAGCAATGATATCTTGCCAAACATCAAGATGTTTTAATATACATTCGCTAGCAATATTTATCGTAGAGACACGTAATATAGAATTTGGATTAATTCCTTGAATATTAGATATATTTTCTTCAATTAAAGCAATATTAAGACCAGTTTCTTTGAGGGCTATTACTGTTGCTAATCCTAGCACACCGCCACCAGAAATAATAATATCAAAAGATTGCATGATAATTCTCTTTTTTATACTTTATATAAAGTATCATATAAAATTAAAACTGTAAAATGAATCTAAATACAAAAATGTTCTTAGCGTTTAACCCACCCGAGCGCACGCCTAATAAGTGTTTCACGTAATTGCGGTATTAGTGTCATTGCTATCATGCCTAAATTACGTCCGATAACAAATGGTAATAAGCGATTAGAAAATATATGAATCAATCCATCTGTAACACTAATTGTAGCTTGTTGATCTGGTCTACGACGTTTTTGATATTGGCTAAGTACTTTATAACTACCTATATCATATCCTTGTATTTCGGCTTGAACAATTATCTCTGCTAGAGACATAACATCACGTAAACCAAGATTAAATCCCTGACCAGCAATAGGATGTAAGGTTTGTGCTGCATTTCCTATTAAAGCGAGTCTATGACTAATATGTTGATGTGTATATATTAATTCTAGAGGATAGTAATAACGTTTATCAATTTTGATGATTTTGCCTAATATCCAACCAAATATCTGTTGAATATTATGGATAAATTTAATATCATTCCAGCTATCTACTTGTTCTTGTACAGGATAACACCAAGCTAATGAACATCGTCCTTCACTCAATGGTAACATAGCAAACGGGCCATAACATGTAAAACGTTCAAAAGCTTTATTATGATGTGGATAAGCAGTGATAAGATTAGTTATAACTGCTATTTGATCATATGTTGTTTTATTATAATGAATGTGACAATTTTGAGCTAATATTGAATATGAACCATCTGCTGCTACAAGTAATTCCCCTGTAAGAACAGTACCATTGTCTAACTGGATGCTAGCACTATTTTTTTGACGTATAACTTTTACTATTTGCGCATAATGGGTTGATTGAACACCTGGTGCTTTCTGTAATAGTTTTAAGAAACATGTCCTAGCTTTATATATTTCAACAACTTGTCCTAAATAAGGTATTTTATAGTCTCGTGATCTTATTGATATCCAACCAACACCACCCTGATCACTAACATAAATATTCTTTATAGGAGTTGCAAAAATCTGTAAATCTTGCCATATGCCAATTTGTTTTAATTGTTCGCATGTACCGTATGCCAAGGCAATGGCACGTGTATCAAAATTAACCTGTTCTTTTTTTTGTGTAGATATAGTATTTACAATTTCAATTTGAATACGTCCAGAACTTAAAATAGAAACTGCAAGTGCAAGAGTCATGCCAGCCATACCTTCACCTACAATTATTATTTTCATATTGCTTATATTTCCTTTATATAGACATGTTTAATCATAATATTAGTTATTAACATTTAATGTATTATTTATTTTTTTTATCATGAACAGATATACAAATATGTAATAATAATACATTATTTTATATATAGTATTAGATCTATTGTAGATATAGTAATTTTAATAAATTATTAGTATTTTTTAGATTAATATTAATAAATACTCTGATATAATTGTCTACTAAAAATATATTTATTATTTAAATATAATATTTTAAGAAAATTTTATTAATTTAGTTTTACACTATTACTAATAGATAAAAGAGATTAACTTACTTTTTTTAGAGATATTATTAATTCTATTATTATATTTAATTATATCTTTAATATTTTGAAAAAAATGATGAAACATAGTTTTAGCATTGCTATATTTAAGGATAAATATATGTATTATAATTTCATTAAAATACTATATATTTTATTAAGATAATAATTATATTATAACCAATATAATATTATTATATTTATTAATTAATAATTAGTATATTAAACAATAAATATTGTGCCATATAGATAATATTATTAATCTCTAATGATTGAGTTTTTAGTTTTATAAATCTATTATGAGTTATTAATTAATAATTTTGTTACGGTTACTTATTTATTTCGTTGAAATAATGTAAGTATTTACTTAAATTACATGTACGGTTAAAGATAAATATATTATATATAATAATAAATAATACATTATTACAATAGTAATCTTCTTTATATATAAAATCTACAAAATATTATTTATTATATGATAAATTATATACAATCAATAATAAATTAACTTATTTGCAAATAATTTTTTTATTACAGAATATTTTTATATATAATATTAAAAATATTAAATTTATTTTATTTATAATAAAAATATTACTTATCAAGTAAATAATTGATTAGTTATAACAATTTAATATATACATATTACGTTCATAATGTATTATCAAATAACAACTGCTGAGATTAAGTAAAAATTAAGAGATTTTTATTGACAATAAATAATAAAATAAGATTAAAAAAATATATATAATCATTAATTTATAATATACAATATTTTTACTAAAATTTTATAGTAATACTATTATATAGGTCCTTTAAATAATTATTCTATTATAGAATAATACATTATATTTATGTATTTGATGGTATGATAATTAGAGTATAATAGATAAATAATTTATCATTATATTATTTATTTTTGAGTTGTTATTGCAATGTCATATTAAAATATAATATAATACTAAAAATCTTTTTAATTATTATAGAAATAATATATAAAATAATTTACTTTATGAGATCCTATAATTAAAAAAATGAAAATGCTTTTATAGTATAAAGAACATTTTTTAATTTTATAGAATTACTAATTTTATGTTGTATGATTAATTTTTTGTAAAATACTATTTTAACACTAATTATTTACAATACAATTAATAATATTATATTTTTTTTAAAAAACGTATAATAAAATTTTTAAATATATAAATATATTTAATAATTAATTTAATAGTACAGCATAAAAAATAATTAATTTTTTAGTTTAGTTATTATATTGTTATAATAATAATTTATTAATTTTATTAATATAAAAATTTATTAAAAAGTAATACTGTAAATTAATATACACATTTATTAAAAAATAATGTATTTAAAAATATTTTATACTATTAATAATTATTAAAGACCTTATATTATGTATAATCGTAATATTATAGCATATAATAGTAATTAAATATAATTTTGATAAACAGAAATTAGAGATATTTATATTATGATAATCTAATAAATAATTTTATATTAATTATTGTAATAATTAATATATATAAAATATAAAATTACTTTTTATATTATTATATTTAGAAAAACCTCAAAGAGATTAATATCTAAGTAATATTTGTATTGTATATTAAAGAAATCTTTTGATACAAAATGACATAATTATATTATAGAGTCAAATAATTTATCCACATTAATTTACTGAGAATAAAATATATTTATATTATATTTTTTCATGTAATATAGCTATCAATATTGATTATATATAAAATATAAAATCAAAAAACTATTTTAATATAATTAATACTTCATAGATGAAGTAGTATTTATTATAGTTATAATTACTATTAACTAATAATTGATAATAATATTAATTGTATAATTTATTATTAGATAATTTTTCCTTTTTATTTTTTAACAACATTAACATAATGTATTAGTTAAATATTTTATATTTTTATTAATTTTTTGGATTATAGTATACATCACATTATAAAAAATAATAATATTATTAAATATAGGTAAAATTATGAAATTATTATTATTGATCGTATAATTATTTATAATAATTATAAATTTTTTATTATAAAAACATCTATAACGGTAATGATATACATAATATTAATAAAATCATTATAGTATTTTATTGATTTATAGATTTACTGTAGATCATAATACTAATATTATATAATAATTTTTATTACAATTATTAATTAATAATATATGCAATAAATATATTATTATACTATTTATAGTATTTGCTATATATAAAAATATTTCACTGTTAAGTTTATTAAAAATTCCACTAAGTGTATGAATTTAGCATAAAAATTTCTTGATTTTAGTAATTTTAAAATTAGCGTAAAATCTATACAGGAAAAAATATGTCTGCACAACCAGTAGATATTCAAATCTTTGGCCGCTCATTAAGAGTTAATTGTCCGTTAGAAAAACAAGAAGAATTGCATCAATATGCAAATGATTTGAATCAACGGTTACAAAATCTTCAAAATCGTACAAAAGTAACACATATAGAGCAACTAATTTTTATTGTAGCATTAAATTTATGCCATGAATTAGCGCAAGAACGTGTTAAAAATTATGATTATGCTTGTCAGATAGAACAAAATATTAATACTTTACAACAAGTAGTTGAACAAACTTTATTAAAACTAAGATAACTCTAAAGTTTACAGTTTAGACTTATTTGAACTATAGTTAAAGTAGAATATTAAAATATTTATAATCAAGTTATATAATATTAAGATTGTATTTAAAAATTTAATTAGGACATAGAAGAAATAAATAAAATATTTAAATGTTATATCTTATACAAAATATTAAAACTTTGTTTTTATATTTCATATAAGATATTTATTATATTTTAATAGTATATATTGTTATTCAAAATAATTAACATTATTTTTTAGCAAAAGATATATGAAGAAATACAATATTAATTAAATTAATATAATTATATGAATAGAATTATAATAGATTGTACTTAAAACATTGTATTTATATATATTGATATAAATAATTTTTTATTAGTAACACATCAAATATAAATCATGTATGTTTAAAGAACGTTATAAAATAAAATTATTTAATATATTTATTATACGATAATTTGTTATGACTATATATTATTGGATATTAATATTTTAGTTTATATTGATTCATAATCATCATTTCAATTTCGTTTAATATAAAAATATTTTTTATATTTATATAATAATATAATATAAATTATTTATTTTAATGCGTTTAATATTACTATTTATCTAAAATAATTTTTTATATATTATTTAATCTAATTCTAGTAATGTACTTGCATGTCTTGTGTTTCTCATATCAATATAAATTATTTTTATACTAAAAGATGTGAGAAATATTATATTTAAGAAATTTATAATAAAATTCTGAAAAAATTAAATAATTATAAATGTATAAATTAATAATTAATTTGTTATTTTGATTACTTCAATAAAGTTAACTTTATATAAAATATCAAAAATAATTTATTATTTTTTATATATTTTATGTGAACAATATTAACGTAGTAAATTAATTTTGTTAAGTAAATGTAAATATTTTAACCAAGTATAATGAATAATATTTATTGTTTATATATTTTATATATTAATATAAATAATTTTTATATTTTATTGAATATTTAGTATAAAATTTTAATATATTATTATTAAAATAATAAATATTTTTCAGATATTATTTATGATAATCAGATATATAATTACTGGATTTATTGACATATATTATTTAAATTCTTAAACTCTATTTTTCCTGTAAGATATCTTTTATCAAGCAATAACACATTAAATTATTTATATAATATTTAATATATTAATATCTTGAATAATCATAAATATGATAAATTATTCACTATATATAACAAAACTATTAATTGTGTAATCATATAAAATTTAATTATGATTAACAATCATATACTATTTCTTGTTATTTATAGCATATTTATATTAATAATATTAAATACAGATTATTTGTATAGATAATTAATAATTTATATATTTTATATAAAAATATAATAAAAATATTTTTACTTAAAAAATAATTATTATATATAATTATTTTTTATAATTTATAATTATCACTTATTTTATTTATTAGATAGTAATATTTTATATTAAATATAAATTTATGTGTATTTACAATATTTTTATATATTTTATATTATATATTATAGTTACTACTTACTTAGTTTAATTAGATTGTGTTTTAATATAAAAAATATTTTATTTGTAATATTTAAGTATATAAATTAGATTTTTTACTATATTTTAATAAATTATAATAATTTTATTTGTATTAAAAACTATATTTTTATAAGATTAATTATTTATTAATACGATATTAATGAATAAAATACAATTTTATACATTAAAAATATTTTTAATATGTATACATTAAGTGTGTGTGATAATAAAATACTATTTTTTTAATAGGAGTAAAATATTATTTATTATTGACTGTTATTATTTTTTAGATATATATAATATTAATATTAAGTGTTACTGTTATGTTTACTAAAATTTTTATATAAATAGATCTGTAGTTGTTTGCTATAAATAAAACGATAACTTTATTAATGATATAAAAATAATGTATAATTTAATAATTATGCATATATAAAAATATTAAGAATAAATCATTTTATGATATCTTATACTTAATAATATCATAAAAGATAAAATAACTAAATATTGATTTTTAATAAAAAGTTACTCAGTAAGTAAATATCACGAATAATATAATTACAATTAAGTTATTTATGCATTATTATATATAACTATATACAAGGTACTAAATTGAAATAAAACTTTAAACATTATATTTAATTTATCTTAAAATGTCTATTTTGCATGATATTAATGTATACACAATTCTTATTAGTATAAATATGATAAGGTATAAAATAATTAATTCATTACATTAATATATTTAGTTATATTGATTTATCTTTTTTAATAAAAAGAGATATAATATTTTTATTATATTAATTAACCTAGATTAATTACTTAATATTTGTTAACACTAATTATTAAGTAATCAATGTCAAAGGAAGTTAAATATATAATATATTATTATAATAAAAATCAATAATAAATTAAAATTATGTACATATTATACATTTCTTTAATTAACAATTTTACAAATATTAATTATAATAATTTATTAATATAAATAATATTATGAAGAATACATTTTTATAAATAAACAATATAGACTATATTAGCACGATGCAGTAGAATTATATAATATTGATTATAATATAATTTTATTAATAAATTTTACTGAATTTATTAAATGTTTTTTATTACAATAGTGCAAAATAATTTACTTATATATAACATGATATATATAAATATATTATTTATACAAATTTCAATAAAAATATTTTATATATTTTATCATAAGACTTAAATAAAATATTTATTTATATAATAAAATTATATAATATGATCTATATATAAAATATTATATTTTTATTATATACTTTTTTTGAAAATTTATATCAATAAAATAAATACTAAAAATAACTTGAATACATATTATATAATACAATTACAAGAATTACAGTAAATTATATATAATATAAATATTATTATAATAATACTTATAAAAATAATATTTTATAATAATATTATTAATATATTAATTTTTTAATAAAATTACCATGAATAACCTATTATTATGAACAAGATTTTTCTAATTGAAATAACTGCTCAACATCTTTAATATATTTCTTATCTATAAGAAAGATTATAACGTGGTCTCCTTGCTCAATTTTAGATTTATTATTTACAATAATAACCTCATTTCCACGAACAATAGCACCAATCATAGTACCTGGTGGCAGTTTAATATTCTCTATCATACGGCCAATAATTTTTGAAGTATTTTGATTTCCATGTACTATAACTTCAATAGCTTCAGCAATACCACGACGTAAAGAAGAGACATTAACTATATCTGCTTTACGTACATGTCCAAGCATCGCAGAGATTGTTGCCTGTTGAGGTGAAATAGCAATATCAATAACACTACCTTGAACTAAATCTATATATGCACTCCTCTGTATTAATACCATAACTTTTTTAGCTCCTAAGCGCTTAGCTAACATTGCAGACATAATATTAGCTTCATCATCATTAGTAAGAGCAATGAATACGTCTACTTGATCTACATGCTCCTCAGTAAGTAATTCTTGATCGGATGCATCACCATAAAATACAATAGTATTTTCTAGCATTTCAGCAATCTCAATAGCACGTTGCTGATTACGTTCTATTAATTTTACACTATAGTTTGTTTCTAAACGATGTGCTAAACCAGCTCCTATATTCCCGCCACCAACAATCATAATACGTTTATATAGTTTTTCTAAACGTTGCAGTTCACTCATTATTGCACGAATATGCTGCGATGCTGCTATAAATAATACTTCATCACCAGCTTCAATAATTGTAGATTGTTGTGGACGTATTGGGACATCTTGACGAAAAATAGCAGCTATACAGGTATTAATATGTGGCATATGATCTTTTAAAGAAGATAATGCGTTACCAACTAATGAGCCACCGTAATAAGCTTTTACTACAGCTAAACTAACTTTTCCTTCGGCAAAATTTACTACTTGTAATGCACCAGGATACTCAATCAAGCGATATACATAGTCTGTTACTAATTGTTCTGGAGCAATAAGATGATCTATAGGAATAGCACTTAAATTAAATAAACGTTCATTTTCACGAATATATTCTATTGAACGAATGCGTGCTATTCTTTTTGGAGTATTAAACAATGAATATGATACTTGACAAGCTATCATATTAGTTTCATCCGAATTAGTTACTGCGATAAGCATGTCAGCATTGTTAGCGCCAGCTTCACGTAATACGCGTGGATAAGAACTGTAGCCCTGAATTACTTTTAAATCAAACTTATCTTGTAATTGGTGAAGTCGATCACTATTTGTATCGACAATAGTTATATCATTATTTTCACTAACAAGGGTTTCTGCTAGTGTTCCTCCTACTTGTCCAGCACCAAGAATAATGATTCTCATAATTGTCTCTAAATTTCAAGTTATACAAGCCTTATTATTTATTTTTAAATAAATTAATAAAAAGATATAATTTATATAATTATAATATAAAATATCAAAGATATATTGTTTATTTTTAATCTGTATTACATATTATAAATCCTCTTATTGAGGATAGTAAAATAATTAATATATAAATTGCATAATCTTAGATAGTTATCCAAATAAATTAATCTAAGTTATCTGATATTAATAAATTAACATTTTATAATAAAAATACAATTTTTGTATTTTGAGTTATATATTTTTTAGTTATTTTTATAACTTAGTTATTAAATTTTATTAATTTTGCACATTATATATTATGATTAATAAGACACAAAAATAATATTTTTAAATATTTATTATAAGGCAATATATATTATTTATTTTTTGATATAGCAAATCATCTAATTTGTTAAATGATTTTTTAATCAATGATTATTGATTACTATCTTAAGAAGAATATTAAATTAAAAATATTAATAAAACTAATATATCTTTAGTAGGTATGTATTTAAGATGATAGTAGTATATTTTGTTAATACCTTTTCAGGTTATTACTAAAATATAAATTAGCAACAAGTTAACAGAAAAATAGAGTAGTAAATTTAATTAATAAGCATGAATATATAATCAATATTAGTACTTAATTAAGTATTTTATTAAATAATCAATATTCTATTTATCATAATCTCAATACTTATTTGTATAAATAAAGAATTTATATTTAGTCTATATTTATAAATAAATATTTTATATAATTATATAAAAAACTTCTTATCTTTGCAGATAAATAAAAAATAAAAATTTTATTTATTATTTAATAATCTATTTCCAGTAATTATCATCTTAATCTTATTAAGATTTACAAAAAATAAAAATTCAATTTTTAAAAATTTTTAAATAAAATTAAATTATTTTTAGCTAGCCACATGAGCATATTATAAAGGTTATCTTGTTAGTCAATACAATAATATATTAATTATATTATTTTGTAAGTCTTTATTTAGTAATGTTACAATTAAATGCTAGTAAATTATTATGTATAATAATTTTCTTAAAAAGAGCATTGATTATGTGTTATTATATTAATCTTTATCGTAAAAATTATATAATATACTATATTAAACTAAATAATATTGATTATTAAATTTTTATTACAAATAAATATATTATAATCTTGTATAAATCGTATAAAATATTTAATACTAAATATTTTTTAGATAAAATAAAAATATAATCTGCTTATAAAAGCATACTAAACTATCAAAAAATAATTTATTTTTATTGTTTTTACATTATTAGATTATAATAATCTTTTAATGTATTTATAAATTTTATTTTATAATGAATAATTATGGGTAACATTGAATATCACTTCACTTATGTAAGCTAATGATAGCAACATTACTATTATTATTAATATACATTTATTTTATATATATAAAAAATAAATCAGATCATGCTAATATGTAGCAAAATATTTTCTTGTAATACAGTAGGCATAGTATACTAAAAGAATAAAATGATATTAAGTAATACAATATCAATTCATTAGCAATATAATTATATTAATCAAGTATATATAAATAAAATATTTATAGATTACGCTAAAGCTATTATTAAATATACGTAATATCAGTTATAACTACAATAATATTTTTTATATTGTGAGTTCTAAAATAAGCATGTTTATGGTATAGGAATATATTAATATTCACAATATTAATACAATAATTTTTAAAAAAAATTATTTTTTTTAAAAAAGTAATACTTATTTTATTGTATTACCTTATAAATTTTATAAACATTATTTTTGATAATATTTAATAATTTTTTGAATTTGCAGTTATTAAAATAATATGGTAATTAAGAAATAACGTAATAAAGAATATTTTTAGTAAATTTTTTATAAAAATTGAATATTAATTAGTTAAATTAAACTACCTAATATTTATTAATAATAAAATTAATAAGTAATGAATAATATTTTATAAAAATATATTATGAGTATAAATATGACTAATTGTAAATTATATATTAATAAACGTAATATTCTATATATTATTTTAGAAAGTATTATTTAAATAATATAAAATTAATAATAGTATATTATTTTAAATAATATTCTAAATATATAAAAATATTATTATAAATTAATAAATATTAATAAAACTAAGATTTATAAAATACTTAACGATACAAGATAATAATAGTTAATAAAATAGATGGAAACAAGTGTATTTTTATTAAATTTAAAATAAAAAATAATTGTTTATTATAAGATGTTAGTTTTTAGTATGAGTAAAATTTTAGATTATTATTTTAAAATGAAGTTATAGAGATACATATTATAACAACAAATATTATTCGTCAATAAAAAGTATTAATAATAATTTCTCACTAATTTTCTATTACATATATATTGTATTGTCAAATAAGTAGTAAAAACTATGTATATTATTAATAATAATTACTAGATATATTAAATATTAATTAATTTAATCAAACATTAAGAAGTATATTAGCATAATACTATTAATAGTATATAGATATACTTAAGAATAACTATTTTAAGGGATTTATTATTTTATATACCTAAAATAATCTTATTATATAATAACTAAGTTTATTACATATTATATATATGCGTATTTAATATAATATTAATATAAGAAAAACATTTATTAAATAGTTAAATGATAATACAAATATTACTATGAAATAAATAATATTTATTATTAATTTATGATATACCTATGTTTAATTTTATCTCATTATACCAGAATTATATTATTGAAATAATTTTACACAAAGTCATAAATAATTTTATTTGTCTTAAGCTAAATAATAAGAAATATTTTACTTATCCACTAATTATATTTAATCAACTAAATATAATCTTAATTATATTAAAATATTAGTTGTATAATTAATAATTACTATTAGTCACTTATCAAGTAGAACTAACATGTATAATGTTTAAAAATATTATTTATTATACATTTTTATTTTTTAATACATAAAAATAATATATGTTGT
This sequence comes from Candidatus Profftia lariciata, assembly GCF_020541265.1. Taxonomy (GTDB): domain Bacteria; phylum Pseudomonadota; class Gammaproteobacteria; order Enterobacterales; family Enterobacteriaceae; genus Profftia; species Profftia lariciata. The sequence continues at coordinate 414,906 of NZ_CP045925.1, forward strand.
GATTATATTAATTATTTTATTTTTTTAGCTAATAATTATTAATACATTTTATAAAAACGTAATAACCGTAAAATCTTGATAAGATAAACATTACTAATAAGTATATGAATTTATTTAAATTAGATATTGCAAATATTTTTTAAATTAATGTTATAAAAATTTAAAGTAGTACTATAAATAAATTATTTAATGCTAATTGCTTTAATATTAGATAATTGTTTGTTACTGACTATGAATCAATCATTTTTAATGATTGTTGATTTTCTTTGTATTTTTAAATAAGTTATGTATTTATTGTTTATGATTTAAGTTTACTAATAATATTAACTATAATGAATGTTAAATTAATTTTTATTTGATATTTTTTTAATAAATAATTATAGTTTTATAGTATGAATATCAAATAACGAATTTTTTATTTATTAAATATACTTTTAATATTTTATTAACTTTTTATTATTTATACTAAACTAGTTATATTAATTTTTACAAAAAAAATAACTAATCCATTATTTTATCAAAAATTATTGTTCTTTTTAATATATAATACGTTATTAGATTGCTTAATATTTATAATTTACTAATGATATAACTTTTAAGCTTTGATTGAATACAATAAAATTTATATTATGTATAAGATATTATAATGAAATTTTTATATTATTATGTATACTAAAACATTCTTAATTTTATAAACTTGATGTTTATTTCTGTAAGTATTATAAAGTTATCCTTATTTTACTAGTAATATATTTGCCTCTTTATATTAGACCTTATGTAATGCTTTTACTATCTAAATAGTGATTTTTTTATTAAATGTACATTACATTATTTATGATTAATTACTATCCTTAACACTTGAAGTATAATTATGAAAATAATCTTGTATACTAAAATATAAAAATATATTCATTTACTTTCTTTATATTATTGATAAAAAATAAAATGTATAATTTAATATTTTATAGACTATGTAGTTTCTTAACAATGAATTAAAACTTATTAAAATTTTTATTAATAATGATAACTTATTAAGTATCACAGCAAAATACTTAAAATAATTGATACAATAAATCTTTTATAATGTTTACAACAAACAAATAATAAGTAAAATATAAAATATTTTTATTATAGTATGATTAGTAAATATATATTGATGTATAATCATTAATATTCTTGCTATTATTTTTTATAATAAATTTTTATCGTAACTTATAATCAATATATACAATATAATATTATTAGTTATTATATCTTTATCTATTTAAATAAAAAATATTATAACTTATAAAATAATTAATATTTATATTTAATCTATTTAAAAAATAAAATTTAATTATAGTAAACATAAAATATATTTTATATAGGTTAATAAATAAAAAGATTTTCTATCCTATATTTATATTTACATTGATTACTTCATAAATACCCCCATGTACTTATATTAATTAGATAAATAAATAATGTAAAAACGGTTATAATATTATTATAATCTTGTGGAAGTTAAACTAAGAGAGAGCTCTATGAATCCTGAGCGTTTCGAACGTATAGAAATTCCTGTATTGCCTTTGCGTGATGTAGTAGTTTATCCACATATGGTAATTCCATTGTTCGTAGGTCGGGAGAAATCTGTTAAATGCTTAGAAGCAGCAATGAACAATGATAAAAAGATCTTATTGATTGCACAGAAAGATGCGTCAACAGATACAATAGGAGTAACTGATCTTTTTTCTGTAGGTACTATTGCTTCTATTTTACAGATGCTTAAATTACCTGATGGCACGGTAAAGATACTCGTCGAAGGTCTTCAACGTGTAAAAATTACTAACTTATCAGACAGCGGTGATCATTTTGCTGCACAAGTTGAATATTTAGAAATCAAGAAAATGGATGAACGGGAACAAGAAATATTAGTACGTACTATTATTAATCAATTTGAGTCCTATATTAAACTCAATAAAAAGATCCCACCAGAAGTATTAACATCACTTAACAGTATTGCAGATGCAGCTAAATTAGCAGATACTATTGCAGCTCATATGCCTTTAAAATTACACGATAAACAATCTGTACTTGAAATATCAGATGTTACAAAACGTTTAGAATATTTAATGACTCTCATGGAATCTGAAATAGATTTGCTGCAGGTGGAAAAACGTATTCGTAATCGCGTAAAAAAGCAAATGGAAAAAAGTCAACGTGAGTATTATTTGAATGAGCAAATGAAAGCTATTCAAAAAGAACTAGATGAAATGGATGATACTCCAGATGAATTTGAAATACTAAAAAGTAAAATTAAATCTGCTAAAATGCCAAAAGAAGTACGTGAAAAAACGGAATCTGAGTTAAAAAAATTAAAAATGATGTCTCCTATGTCTGCTGAAGCAACTGTGGTACGCAGTTACATTGACTGGATGATCCAAGTTCCTTGGAATGCACGTAATAAAGTAAAGAAAAATTTACATCAAGCACAGAAAATATTAGATACTGATCATTACGGTTTAGAACGTGTTAAAGACCGTATTTTAGAATATCTAGCAGTTCAAAGTCGTGTTAGTAAAATTAAAGGACCAATATTATGTTTGGTTGGTCCTCCAGGAGTAGGTAAAACATCTCTGGGCCAATCTATTGCTCGCGCAACTGGTCGTCAATACGTTCGAATGGCGTTGGGTGGTGTACGTGATGAGGCAGAAATTCGTGGGCATCGTCGTACCTATATAGGATCTATGCCAGGAAAACTTATTCAAAAAATGGCGAAAGTAGGAGTAAAAAATCCACTTTTTTTATTAGATGAAATTGAAAAAATATCTTCTGATATGCGTGGCGATCCAGCTGCAGCTCTTTTAGAAGTATTAGATCCTGAGCAAAATATTGCATTCAATGATCATTACTTAGAAGTAGACTATGATTTATCTGATGTAATGTTTATAGCAACTTCTAATTCTATGAATATTCCGGCGCCGTTACTTAATCGTATGGAAGTTATTCGTTTATCTGGTTACACAGAAGATGAAAAAATGAATATTGCTAGACAGCATTTACTACCTAAACAGTTAGAACGTAATGCATTAAAACAAGGTGAATTAACTGTATGTGATAGTGCAATTAATGGTATTATTCGTTATTATACTCGTGAAGCAGGTGTGCGTAGTTTAGAACGTGAAATTTCTAAATTATGTCGTAAAACAGTAAAAAATTTACTAATGAATCCATTAGTTAAAAGCATAAAAATTAATGATAATAATTTAAAAGACTTTTTAGGAGTCCAGCGCTATGATTATGGACGTGTTGATAGTGAAAATAGAATAGGACAAGTAACTGGTCTTGCATGGACTGAAGTAGGAGGAGATTTATTAACTGTTGAAACTGCTTGTATGCCAGGCAAAGGTAAACTAACCTATACTGGATCTTTGGGAGAAGTTATGCAAGAATCTATTCAAGCAGCTTTAACAGTCGTACGTGCCCGTACAAAAAAATTAGGCATTCCTACCGATTTTTATGAAAAATGTGACATTCATGTTCATGTACCTGAAGGTGCTACTCCCAAAGATGGTCCAAGTGCAGGTATTGCTATGTGTACTGCGCTAGTTTCGTGCTTAACTAGTAATCCAGTTAGTGCTGATGTTGCAATGACAGGAGAGATTACTTTGCGTGGTTTAGTTTTACCAATAGGTGGTTTAAAAGAAAAATTATTAGCTGCCCATCGTGGTGGTATTAAAATGGTATTAATTCCAGACGAAAATAAACGTGATTTAGAAGAAATTCAAGCTAATATATTAGCTGATCTAGATATCCACCCGGTAAAAAAAATTGATGAAGTTTTATCTTTAGCGCTCGAGAATTTACCATTTTAAATAACTGATTCTCTACGATATAAATAATATAATTATATTAAGTAGTTAATTTAAAAGAAGCTAATATAATATCTATTATTTATTTAAATATTTAGTAAAAAATTTTATATATTTTAATACAAGATAAGTAATATTAATATCAATATGACTTATCTTGTTTTTTAAGGTGATTCTTTGAGTACGATATATAGTTTTAAGATGATAAAATAGTAAATACTTATTATTAATAATATATAACATTATTTAAATAAATTATTTCTTAATTTATAATAAGTATTAATATATTAGTATAAATATTACATATATATCTTCTGTTTTAGAAAAAATATCAATTATATTGTTTGATATTTTTTAATATTATAAAGCTTATTAACTGTTTACTAAAATTATTTTATGCATTATTCAGTAAATCAAATAATTTTATTAAACCTAAATAAATAATACTTTACTTTAGTAAAGTATTATAAAGATATTAAATATATTATATAGTATATAACTTGTGTAGTTGATGTAAATTATGATTTTTATGCGTATAAATTTATCATTTTACAGGTCAATAATAAAATTAAGAAAAATATATTTTTTAGCATGTATTTATATTTTATCTATTATATTATTTTAAATAACAATAAATACTGTAATTATATTAATATTGCTTAGAAGTTTTATAAAAAATCTAATATTAAATATTAATTAGTCATACTTTTAAGTTATTTTTTAACATTAGTTATTTGCACCTATATATTTATTACTTTCTATCTAGAATTATCATAATTATATAATATGTATATTTTACTAAAAAATAATTTGTATTTTATTTTTCTTAGTAAAGTAATCTAATAATATTTTTATATTTGTTTAAAATTTTATTATATATTATGACTATTTACTAGTAAATCATTATATATAACACTATATGTTATATATAATATAATAAATGACTGTTATATTGTATTTAATCTGAATTTTATAATTATTCCTATAATAAAAATATAATATGTAAAATACGTTATTTATTTTATATTGATATTAAATAATTAATATGATTTTATTAAAAATAAAATAATAAAAATAATTATAACACAAGTGTATTTTATTATCTTAAATCAATTATTCAAAGAATTTTGTATTTTTTTGAAAAAATTTTAAATATATTTTATTAATCAAATTATTAATAAATAAAAATTATAATACTATATTAAATTGAGTCACTATAACAATAAAATAACTTTTATGATATTAATAAAAGTGATTTTATTAAGTTATGATATTTATCAAGTAATAATAAAATTATTGATATTTATTATGCATAATTATATATAATTAATATTATCATTTTTTAATAAATTTTATCTATAATACATATTGTCTAATTATTATATTATCGTTATCTTAAATTACTTAAATTCATTATTAACTTAAAAAGTTATTTTAATTAATAATTTCTTATAATATTCAATCAAATAAGCAATATATAATTATGTAACGTATTTTTTTATTAAAATAATATTACTTTCTTTACTGTTTTAGTATAAATGCTAATCTTGGTGTAAATATTTATAATATAAAAATGTTTCTTATTACTAATAATATTATATATGCTATAGATTAAAAAAGACTAAATCTATTTACTATACCCATTTATTAATCATAAAAGTTTTAGTGATTAAATATATATAAAAAATAACTAGATTGATTATAAAGATTTATTTTGTTGGAGTGTTAATTAAGAAAAATGTAGATTTATATCTTTAATGAGTATGCTAAAATATTAGATAAAAATATTTTAAATTAATTCGTATATTGATATATCATAATTTATATATTTTATATAAACCAAGTACTAGACATGTTTCTTATTGTATAAGAACCTTGAAAATATCTAAAATTTATTTTCTTAAAAATTTTTTATTAATAAATAATAATATGAGTAGATATTTTTATACGTAAATACTATAATTAATAACATAAAATCTAGTAAAAAATATCTAAAAATATTAAATTATTACATAATAAAAAATTAAATTTTTTTTGATTAATGTAAGATAATTAATTCGTATTGTAATTAACCGAATATAATAATTAAATATATTTTAACATATTAGTTACCTGAAAGTACTATCATCTCTGATGGATTATAATACTTACTTAAGTAAGTATTAATTTAAAATTAATGAATAAAAGCATCAATGTGTTATCTTTAGTATAAAAAATTTTAAATATTATCTTTTTTAAAAGATATACTTATTTTCAATATATAATTGATTAATAAATAAAATAATAATTACTTATTTATTCATATGTATAGAATATTAAATAATAATATTAATTATTTTTCTTAATAAAGAGAGTTGTATTTGTATAGTAGATGATATCTTAATATACTAATATATATTAAATATTATTATAGTTTTATAAAATTATTATTAAATAATAGTGAATTATATTTATAATATAGATATATATTTATTTAATTTTAATTAAAATTTTTCTATCTTTATAATAATCAAGATAATACTATTATATATATCTTTGGAGAAACTATTATATATATGATTTAATATATAATATTCACTATAAATAGATATATACAATTTTTTAAAAATTTAAAGCATATCTTTTAAAATATATTATTATTTAAAATAAAAGTTATTTAAGTTAATAATGATTTATATAAAATAATTTTATCACGTTCAAAAATATCATTTTTTATAACTATTTCAATTATTATTTAAGATAATATATTTATTAAAAAAATAAGTTTTTTATTATTTTATACTATATTTTTTATATGTTAATACTATAATTTATGAAATTTTTAAGAATTATTTATGTTAAAAAAATTAGTTTATTGATTCAATCTTTTTGTATAGTTATTTATAGAGTATAATAATATTATAAACTATTTTAGTGATATAATTCTATTAAAGATATTATAATATTGATATATTAAATACAATAAATATTGTATTATATCTAATCATTGTATATTTCTTAAGTGTGTAAAAAGTATGCCTATAAAATCTTATAAAGATAGTAATATATAAAATATATATTAGTCAAATAAATGACCCATTTTAATGGCTTTAGTCGATAAATAGCATTCATTTTTTGAATTACGGCCCACAATAAGAGGTACACGTTCAATAACGTTAATTCCAGAATTAATTAAAATATTAACTTTTTTTGGATTATTTGTTAATAAACGTATGTCTTTTATATCTAATAGTGTGAACATATCAGCACATAAGGTAAAATCACGTTCATCAGCAGAGAAACCTAATTGATAATTTGCTTCGACGGTATCTAGACCTTGATCTTGTAAAGCATAAGCCCTAATTTTATTTAATAAGCCTATATTTCTCCCTTCTTGACGATGATATAATAAAACTCCACTTCCTTCTTCAACTATTTGTTTTAGTGCTGCATTTAATTGAAAACTACAATCACATCGTAGACTAGAGAATACATCACCAGTTAGACACTCGGAATGTACGCGTGCAAGTACTGGTTTTGTCCTAGATACATTGCCATATATTAATGCTATATGATTATAACCAGTGTTAATTTCTTCAAAGCCAACCATTAAAAAATTACCCCAATGTGTTGGTAATTTTGCTTCAATAACTCGTGTAATTTGCATTATATTCTCCATAAAAATATTTTTATATTTTATTATTCATGAGAAATGATTACATAATAAAATTATTTTATAAATTTTTTATAATTATTTATTATATAGTAAATCATGTAATATATAAAATATATAATATTCACTTAAGATATAATTAATTGTAATTTATTCATAATAATAAAATATTTCATTATATCTATAAATATAGGTAAAAATATTTTCTGATTATATTTACTTGAGATTTTATTTATTTAACATACATAATGTATTAATGTGCTATCGTTATTACAATAACGTTTACTAGATTTAATAATAAGCTAAAATAATTATAGATTATATCTATAATAGATTATAATGTTTTATACTATTTACAACAAGATGCATACTTATTATGTTTTAAGAATGCTATTTATGATTAGTAGTTATATTATTATATTTTATATATGGTAATGATATTTGTATTGATTTACTAAATAACTCTGTTATTGGTATTAAACAGTCAACTAACATTACTGTTTGTTATATAAACATTTGTTTTTTCATTAAAAATTAAATTATTGCTAATATTTATTATAAAATATAAAATTTTTATTTTAAAGAATTATAAATATATACTATATAATATATTAATATATCTATTAATGATAGTAAGTAATATTATTATATTATTTTAATATATTACAAATATTTCTATCAATATTAATATATCTATAATTTATTCTTTAATAAATATGCTGTTTAATAATTTTAAAAAAATAAATATATAATTATAAAGATAATTAGTATATTAAATAATATCAAAACTTTTATATTAAGTATTATTTACTGATAAAAATATGTTTTTATATTGAAATATTATTGTAGAATCAGTATTATTAATTTTAGTAAAAATTCTATCATAATTAGAGAGTTAAGTAACTTAATTTTAATACTATTTTCTAGTATACTATCTTAGAATGTATTTTAATAAAAACATTCTTATAATAAGACAGTAAATACTTTATAACATAATATTTACTAATTATATACATATATATTATATATATAATATATTTAATATAAGATAAAATTATTTATAACATACTAATTATTCTATTATAGTCAGTCAGAGATATATTTTATATTAAATTATTATTAGTGTTATTATAATATTAATTACTATTAATTTATACGCTAATCTCTATTATATATTTTAAATTTAGTAAGTAATTTATATGTTATTTGCTTATAAAAATTATAAATAGCTTAATAAATTTATTATTTAGTAAATTAAGTAATAAATAAAAACTATTATAAAATATAGTTATCTATAGAATATTTTCTATGTATTTATATCTTTAATATTAATGTATTAAACAGAATAATAAAACATTTAATAATTTATATAAAAATTCTTAATATAGTAAAAAATAATCTTATATTACAATAATTACATACATTAATTTTTAATTGAATAATTGAATTATAAAAGACATCTTAATTACTAGAAAGTACAATGCAAGCAATTATTTTTTATACATAATATTTTAACTATACCATGTAATATTCATGCATAAATTAATAAAAAAATATATCTGATAATAAAGAGTATTTGATAATAGATATATTATCAATATTTAATACAATAAATTAAATATAAAATAAATTTTTTATTCTAATTTACAGAAATTATTAAATAATAACATTATTTTAGTTATATTTTATATTATATTTTTAAACTATCTTAATATAATAAGAGCATTATATTAAGATAGTTTGTTTAGTTTGTTATTAAACATAATATCTATCTAGATAGACACGTATAATATTATTTCTCTTCTAAATAGAATAAATATAAAATTATGATCTTTAATCACTTTATTAATTTAATAAAATATATTATATTGTACAGTGGATATTTCAATATCTAGAAATATATATAATATTTTTTATTTTATATGATTATACAGCAGTTTTTATGTGTTAAGTGCTTTACGAGTAAAATCATGAATACGCACACCTAATAAAGATAAAGATATAAAATAAGAAAATAATCCCCCTAATATTATAAATATTAAACGTAATAAACGCGTTAGCGTATTACCAGAATTCCATGCAGGCATAAAAAATATAATGCTTATTAATATGATAGTCATTATTATTACAGATATAATTACTTTGATTAAAAATATTTTCCAACCTGGTTGCGGAATATACATATTTTGTTTGCGCAATTGCCAATATAACAAGCTAGCATTAAGATATGCTGATAATCCGATAGATAATGAAAGCCCTACATGCTTTAATGGCCATATAAAAAATAAATTCATTAATTGCGTTATAATAAGTGTAATAATAGCAATTTTAACAGGTGTTTTAATGTTTTGGTAGGAATAAAAACCTGGTGCTAATACTTTTACTAATATTAGACCCATTAAACCAATAGTATAAGCAATTAATGCATTTTGAGTCATTTTAGTATCAAAAGCAGTAAATTGACCATACTGAAATAGAATTATAATCAAAGGTTTAGATAATATTCCTAATGCAATGGAGCTTGGTAAGGCTAATAAAAAACATAAACGTAATCCCCAATCTATTAGACTAGAATATTCTTCATAACAACCACATGAAATACTTTTTGCTAATGATGGTAATAAAATAGTTCCCAATGTTACACCTAAAACACCAGCTGGAAATTCCATAAGACGATCAGCATAGTATAACCATGATACTGACCCTGATTTTAAGAATGAAGCAAAGATTGTGTTGATAATTAATGATATCTGACTAGCAGAAACTCCAATAATAGCTGGTCCCATTAATTTCATTATTTTCCATAAGCCTGTATGTCGTAAGTTAATACGAGGCAATACAAGCATATCAATATTTTTTAAATATGGTAGTTGATAAATTAATTGTAGTAAGCCGCCTAAAGTTACTGCCCAAGCTAATGATATAATTGGTGGATGAAAATATGATGTTGCAAATAATGAAAAAAAAATCATACTAATATTTAAAAAGGTAGGTGTAAACGCTGATATTAAAAAGAAGTTCCAAGTCGTTAAAATAGCACCAGCTAAAGAAGCTAAAGAAATGAATAAAATGTAAGGAAAAGTTATTTGTAGTAGCTTACAAGTTAATTGAAATTTTTCTGGAAAATATACAAAACCAGGCGCTGTAATATTAATTACCAATGGAGCAGTTAATATTCCTAATATACTAATAACGGTTAATACTAATATCAACATGCCGCTAACATAAGATAAGAGAGTACGTGTTTCTTCTTTACTTTTGTTATTTTTATATTCTGCTAAAATAGGTACAAAAGCCTGAGAAAATGCACCTTCAGCAAAGATACGTCTCAGTAAATTAGGTAATTTAAAAGCTATAAAAAATGCATCTGTTGCCATACCAGCACCGAAATACTGTGCTATTAATATATCTCGTATAAATCCTAGCATACGAGAAAATATAGTTATTAAACTTATTTTTACTAGTGATGTTAATAAATTCATTGAATTAATGTTGCAACCATTTAGCATTTTATTTTATCAGTATTACTAGTGATTTAGAATTATAAAAATCTGCTATTTTGATAGCATCATTATCTGCAGATATATAATAAATACAATAAAATATAAATTATAGTGTATAATTTTAGATATCATCAATGATTTAAAAAAGTAATTATGATATACTTATATAAAAATTTTAATGTTTTATGTATTATTTTTATTATTAATATAATATTATATGTCTATCTTTTAATAAATAGAGTAATACAATTTATAGTGAATTTATAAAAAAGATACAATTATTAAAATAATTATTACATAATATATCTCTAAATTTTTAGTTTGATCAATACATTAATAATATAAATTATGTATTAGTTTTTATCTAATCATTATATTAGATATTGTAACAATACTTACAATTATCTTCTAATTTTTTTAGAATTTTTATGAAAATTATTTAGTTTATACTAACATTAATAGTTAATTTTATAAAAAATATTTTAAATATTTAGTATGATTATATACTAAATATCTTTTAATAAAGATATTATTATAATAAAGTATAAAATACTAATTTATTTTTTGATAAGAGTAATTATAATGATTTTAATCATTAATTAATATTATAACTATAATAATAAGTACATCAATTATATTACAGTATAAATACTTATATAAATTATTTTATATACTATCCTACTAATATAAGATATGATGATTATAATATTGAAGTGTATAAAAAATAATAATATATAATTTTAAAAATATTAATATTATACAGTTACAATAACATAATACGTTATATCTAATCATTTGTATAAAAATATATTTTATATACTTATTATATATAATAATATCTTTGTAAGTGTTATATACATATACAGTATCAATAATAAGAGCAATAACAAAATATAGTTATATATTTTATTTTTTTAAAGTTATAAAAATAAATAGTAAATTTTATCTATTTATTAAGTATATTATTTATTTTATTTCACGATCAAAAGATATATTAATAATTAATTTTTAATGACTATGCTTAATACAATAAATGATATTTTATAAATCTTTTATTGATGATTTAAAAGAAATTTATCATTAGCATCATGAAAAATTTTATTATTTATAATAATTTATTAAAAATAGTTTATGTATTTCTATTTATTATAGTATAGAGCATATCTAATTATTTACACATAAATAATTAGTATATCAAGGTATTTACTTAATATTAATTAATTACGTCTAAAATATTATAATCAATTTTTAATCATTCTAAAAAATATCTCTTTAAAAGAGATAAAAAATTTTCTTATTTTATATACTAATGAATATAATAAAAAATTATACTTTGTTCAAGCAAAATTACATATATAAATATAATAGCTATATACTGAAATAATTTTACAATATTCATCTATAATAATATTATTAATATAATAAAATTAATATCTAATTAGATACAGTAAGTAGTGATATTTTGTACATATTTATTATTAAGATATCTTATAAAATATATTATTTTTATAATTAATATATAATACATTTTATGTATTGTAGCAATAAATATATATTAATATTATAATTCAGATATTTATTAGTTATTTAAATATAGCATTAAATTACATAATGTTCTTAGAACATGAGTTTAAAATGTTTTATATAAAATTATATAAATAAAATTACTATTTAACGCTATGAAATTTATAAAATTTTTATTTTATTAATTATATGTTTTTAGTATTTTACGCTATATTTAATAGCTTATTATATTTATCTTTGCAAATTTTGTAAAAATTTTATTGACAAAGGTAATCTTGATGAATCTGCATGTATTAATTAATGCATTTATTCTTGGAATAATAGAGGGGATCACAGAATTTTTACCAATTTCTTCAACAGGACATATGATTATTGTTGGGTATTGGCTGGGATTTACAAGTGATAAAGCAAAAAGTTTTGAGGTTATTATTCAATTAGGATCTATTTTAGCGGTTATAATATCATTCTGGCGTCGTTTATTTAGTTTAATTGGTATCAATACTAAGTATGATAAGTTATTGCATCAAATAACAGATCATAATCATTTAACATTAATTCATATTATTTTAGCTATATTACCAATCTTCATAATAGGACTATTATTTCAGAATAAAATTAATATATATTTTGTACCGAAAACAGTAGTATTGTCTTTAATTGTAGGTAGTTTTTTATTATTAGTAGCAGAAAAATATTTATTAACACATCCTCGTATAATTATGCTTGATAATATTACATATTTTCAAGCATTTATAGTAGGTTGTTTTCAATGTTTAGCAATATGGCCTGGTTTTTCTAGATCAGGTGCTACTATTTCTGGTGGACTTCTTGTAGGCATGAGTCGTTTTGTTGCATTAGAGTTCTCTTTCATTTTATCTGTGCCTACAATGATTGGTACAACAATACTAACAATATATAAAAGTTTTCCATTATTATCTTTAGTAGATTTACCAATGTTTATAGTTGGCTTTATAACAACATTTATTATTGCGATAAGTATAATTAAAATCTGTTTAAAAATAATTCAGAAAACTTCTTTTATACCATTTGTAATTTATCGTTTTATCGTTGCAATATTGGTATATATTATTATGATATAAGTCATTTTATTTTTAATCATTAAAATTAATTTTTAATATCTTATATTTATTAATACCATATAAATACTTGTATATATAAATAATTTTTATATCTTTAAAAATCACAATTAATTATGTAGTAAATCTTCAGATATATTTAAATATTTTTTTAATTACTACTACAAGATATAAAAATTATTTATTTTCCTGTTATTATGGAAGCACATTAATATCAAAATCAATACATAGATACCAATATATATAATATATTTATTTAAAAATAATTTTTAAAAAATATTATAAAAATAATTTTAATAATTATTTTATTTAGATTAGAAATATCATTTAATAACAAATCTTATTATATAAGATATAATAGATTATAATTATAATAAGATTATAATTATATATTGTAAATTAAAGCTTAAGTAATATTAATTAATATTTATTGTAATATTTTTAATATTTATTTATTAAATTTGATATCAATAATAAGAAAAATAAATTTTTAATTGGTAAATAATATTTATAGTATTATAAAAACATAATTTTTTAACTATATATTATTCAATAATAATGATTATCAAATTTATATACCATAATAATAGTAAGATAATCTTAGTAAGAAACTAATATTTTATATTATTTTGTTGTATATTTAACTATCATTATTATAAATTTTATATTTATTAATATTTTGTTTCCATTCTTTTAATGCATGTAAATGACGTTTATATAATTCTTGACGTATTTGTAAGCCTCTGAATCCTAAATTAATTATTTCTTGTACTGATACTTTTTGAGTAGCTTTATAAGCTGCTCGAAGATAATCTCCTTGTAGATAAGGTGTATTTTCAAAACCAATACGGCCTTTAGCATCTGCTTCGCTAGTCATAATTATTTTATCTAATTGGTATGGTTTACGCCATACATCAAGAGCATTGAATAATTGTAGTATTGCTATTGGATGCATTTTTTTAATATTATGAATGCATTCATGATATTTAGATACTATTTTTGCAAATTTTATCATATTTTTTGGCACACACATACGTTTACCAAAAATATCAATTATTTTTAATCCAGCCTCGCCATGTCCATAGTGATATGGCCAACCTTTTAAAGGTGTTATAATTTTTCCTAGATCATGTGTTAAAACGGCTAAACGCACTTCAACATCTTTGGTTATTTTTGCTGCAATTGAAAGTGACATTAGTGTATGTATACCAGTATCAATTATTGGATGCCACTTTTCTTGTGAAGGTATACCAAAAAGATTACTAATTTCTTTAAATAAAACATTAAGTGCTCCACAGTCATGTAATACTTGAAAGTAAATATGAGGATCTCGCGTGTTTAAGGCTTTTTGCGTTTCATGCCATATACGTTCTGGTGTTATATGATGTAACTCATTATAGGATGTCATGTGAGTCATTAATGCCATTGTTTCTGGTGCAATATAAAATCCTAAATGCACAAAACGTGCAGCAAAACGTGCAACACGTAAAATACGTAGAGGATCTTCATCAAAAGCACTGGATACATGACGTAGCACTTTATTTTTTAAATCATTAAGGCCACCATAAGGATCTATTATTTGTCCATCTAAACTTTCTGCCATGGCATTTATAGTAATATCGCGACGTAATAAATCTTGTTCTAATGTTACATCAGGAGTAGAATAAGTAATAAAACCTGTATAACCATAACTTGATTTACGCTCGGTACGTGCTAGTGCATATTCTTCATGAGATATGTTATGTAGAAAAACAGGAAAATCTTTGCCAACTTGTTGAAATCCTTTAGCTATCATTTCTGCAGGAGTAGCACCTTCAACGACCCAATCTCGGTCATAAATTGGTAATTTTAATTTTTTATCGCGTATAGCTCCACCTACTAAAAAAATCTTCAAACTTAATTCCTTGTATATAATACCTTAAGCATAAGAAATTTACATTTATTTAATGTATTTAAGATATAACGTATCTACGTTAATAGTATAATATGTTATTATTATAAATTTATCTTTATAAAAGTATAAAATTTTTTATTTTATAGATATTATATTATAATAATTGATTAATTTTACTAACATACTATTTACGATAGTTCTATACTTTATAAAAGTACACTTAATATAATAATAAATATTTTATATTATAACTAATTATATAAATTATTAAGATAAATCATCAATCATAATTAAAAAAATATGTATTAATTTTTATATAAAATATTAATAATACTTAGAAATACTATTATCTAAACAATACATAATATATTAAATATAAGTATAGTAATTATATCTTATATAAATATATTATAATTATATTTTTTATTATTTTAAACATATATTAAATAACAACAATAATTCTGTAAGAAAATTATGTTTGTTAATAAAATTATTATTTAGTTTATAAATATGCAAATATTATGCTATTGACTACATTAATTGAATATAATAATACTTTTTATTTTTTACGTGCTATCAAAAAATTTCGTAATCCATGTAATATTGTATCTATAGTAAAAACAAAGATCATATCTTCTTTAAGTTACTAGAGTAATTTATAAAATATTTATTTACTAATTTTGTATTAGATTTACTATTTTGTAGTAATATCATTTATTCTTTAATAATAGGCTAAAGATATGCTATCTTAATGCAAAAATAATATGATATTAATGATAGTTATTTATTTTTATTAATTCATGTATATTATATATAATCTTTATATAAAATAAAGTATTGTATCAATTATATATTTTTTATTATAATGTCAAGTAAATAATTTATTATATATTAATATTTATTATTGACTTTATTATGCAAATTTAATCAAAAAATAAATTAAAATATTATATATAAATACATACTATAAATATAAATTTATTTACTAAATAAATAGATAATAATTTTTTAATAAAAATATATTATTAATTATTATTGATATTTAACTTAATAAATAGATAAAGTTAAAAACTAAATTATATATTTTAAGAATTTTTTTATTTTTTGTATTTTATAATATCTAACTTGTAATATTTCATAAGATATATACAAGAAACTACATATCTTATGAAAAAATATTTATTTAGGCTTGAAGTATTATTATATTAAATATATATTATATTTGAATACTTTTATCTTGATTTATTTTATAACATTAATATAAATTCATTTAAATTATTTTAATAATAATTTTTAAAAAAATATAAACTGTAATTATATATTTTATATAAACTATTTTCCGGCTATCTTCATAGTTTTTAGTAAAATTGATCCACATTGAATATTACTACGAATTTCGATATCATTACCAATAGCAACTTGATTGAATAACATGTCTTTTAAATTACCAGCAATAGTTACTTGGCTAACCGGATATTCTATTTGACCATTCTTAACCCAAAAGCCTACAGCACCACGAGAATAATCACCAGTTACGCTGTTTATACCTTGACCCATTAGCTCAGTTACTAAAAAACCAGTATTCATTTGTTTTATCATATCTTCAAAACTAATTTTTTGTCCTTTAATGATCCAGTTATAAACACCATCTGCATGACCGGTACTTATCATACCTAGTTTACGTGCTGAATAGCTAGTCAGAAGCCAAGTTTGTAATACACCATTTTCTACTATATTACGTTGAATAGTACCTACACCTTCGCTATCGAAAGGTATAGAAGCTATTCCTTTTGGAATATGTGGTTGTTCTTCAATTGTTAACCATTTAGGTAGTATTTGTTTGCCTAAGCTATTAAGTAAAAAAGTTGATTTACGATATACAGAATTACCGCTGATTGCAGCCGCTAAATGTCCTAAAAGAGTAGTAGCAACTTCTGCTGAAAATATAACTGGTGCTTCCATCGTAGGCAAACGACGTGATGATAAACGAGAAATAGTACGACGAGCGCTCTCTCTTCCTACCCATTCAGGACTTTTTAATGCATTAATATCACGAGCTACAGTATAAGCATAATCACGTTCCATATGACCTTCATACTCAGCAATTACACAACTAGACAATGAGTGCCTACTAGCAATATAGCTTTGTAACATACCATGACTATTACCAAAAACTTTAATATCGTAGTGGCTATTAAAGTTACCACCTTCAGTATTCTTAATGCGAGGATCATATTCTAAGGCAGTTTGCTCAGCTAGTGCAGCTATTTTAGTGCTACATTCTACATCTAATTCTGCAGGATGAAAAAGATCTAAATCTTTTGCATTAAAAGCTAATAGTTCTTTATCAGCTGGACCAGAACATGGATCTGGTGAAGTATAATGTGCAATATCTATAGCTGCTTGTACAGTTCGAGCAATAGCATCAGGATGAAGATCTGTTAAAGAAGCGCTACCTTTTTTTTGCTGATGGTACACAGTAATACCTAAAGCTCCATCATTATGAAATTCAACATTTTCAAGTACACCAAAACGTGTACTAACACTAATACCGATAGTTTTATTAATAGCTACTTCACAAGCATCAATACTAACTTGAGCTAGTTCCAACGTTTGTGCTACGATATTTTCTAGTTTATTACGTTGTTCTGAAATTTGTGTAATTACATTCATTAATATATCATCATTATTAAGTAATTAATTAAGTGATTAGCATATTGATTACCATGATATTGTTAATCAACATTACAATTATATCATATAAAAATTTATTGCATTTTATAATTAGTTAATTTTTAATAAAATATATCTTATAAAATGTCAGTAAATATTTTATATATTTAATATTATAACTATTTTATTGAAATAATCAAGATAGCTATATAATAAAATTTATTAAGAAATATTTTTTATTTCTTATAATCAATATAATTTAGTAAAATTATATTGATTTATATATTCAATCTTAACTAAATTCAATTTTTAGTACAGTAATACTTAAAATATTACTTATCATGAGTTAAATATTTATTATATATGTAATTCCTGAATTATCTTTTAAAGAGATTAATAGATAAAAGTATAATATTTTTATTTTTATAAAATTTATAAAAAATATTTTTATTTATTACTATGCAGTAATATTATTGTTTAATAATTTGATTAATGAATATAATGATGTATACATTAATCTATATTAAACTGTATTTTATAAGTAATATATATTATTATTCTTTAAATAATCATATTAACATGGATAGTTATCAATAATGATAATATGCAAGGATAGAGAGATTATACAATGTCATTGATTATAAATAATATGATTATATATAATATAACTATAAGATATATTAATATTTTTATAAAAAATTTAAAATTATAATTAAATATTACTAATATAGTGTAGTAAGATATCATTTGAGAAAATATTAATTAATTATTTTTTTTAAAAATTAAAAAAGTTTTAATTTTAGTAAAAAATCAATAATTTTTTATATATAACAGATACTGTTATATACTATTAATACTTAATAAGTAATTTTTACGTACAATTATTTGTTTATACTTAACAAATTTTATTATAAAATAAAAAATATTAATTTAAAAAGCAAGGCTATTGTTTGAAGTAATATATAGATATTTCCAAACATTAATATGTTCAATAAGAATTAAGATTTTCATTTAAAATAACTATAATGCATTATTACTTAATAATGGGGAATTATTAATAAACAACATTAACTAATAAATTATTATTCTATCGATTAAATACGTTATTATTAAATAAGAAGATATGTGATTATATAAGTATATCTATTGATTAAAATATTATTATAAATAATTGATTAATAAGATTAAGATATTTCTCTTGAATAAGAAATAATTTAATTAATATATTATTCCTTAATAAGTTTATTAATTTAAATAAATACATATCTATTTATTTTAGTATTAATATATTTTTAATAAATTATTATAATAAATATATCTTAAGGATATATAGGTTATTAATGTTTAAGAGTAGTATAATGAAAATTATCTAATTTGAAATTTTTATTATAATTATTATATATAAATTTATTAAATAATGACTGAATAAATTATTATTACAATTTTTCTGCACTACTATTTATTAAATAAAGTATAGAAAATAAAACATTATATTTTATGCTAATTACTTAATTATTAAAATTATATTAAATATGTATCATATATTTAATAATATATATAATTATGTATTTCTTTAAAAGAAATATAATATATTTTATATCTTAGTTATGCTAAGATATATTAGAGTTATTTATAATTTATAATAATTATTTTTAATAATTAATATATCTAAAATATATTATATAGTATCTTTATTCTTATAATTTTTCAATAATTTTTTTAAATCTAGTAATACTCTATATAAGAATTGATAATAAATTAGTTATTCATCATAATCAATTAACATTATATTAGTAATATTATCTAATAAATAAGATAATGTATGAACATTATAGTTATATAACTTATATAATATTACTAAAATACTAGATCTATATTATTTATAGATTATGTGCTTTAATATTTTATTGTAATGTACTAATTATAAAAAAATTATCCAAGATATTTATTAATACAATGATAATTTATTATCAATCATAAACTAAATATATAAAAAATATTATTTTTAATTTTAATATATTGTATATGTAATTTTTAAAATTATATTATGTTAAATATGTCTAATTAATATTATAAATCTTCAAGAAAATATAGATAATACATTTTAAATTTATTTTAAAATGTTACTACTTATTAAATAAATTCAACATATTCAATTATTTATATTATTTAAATAAAATTTTATCTTAATTTATAATTTCTTTTGAAAATCATAAAAAATATTTTTATGATGAATAATTTAATATTATTACTGATACATTTTAATTTTATTTTTTACTAAAACTATATCTTATCATATAAGATATATCATTACATTTCTAATAATATTTAAATCATATTAATGTATATTATTTATAAACAAACAAAATAACATATTTTTTTAAATAAAAAATCTACATTTGTAATCTATCTATCAATAGTATATTTTTGAATAACATTTTATTAAATTATCATTAATACATAATCAATGATTTAATTTTGTAAAAATTGTTCAGCAAACTTGTTTTATATTTATATTTAATTAGTACGCAAATAATATATAATATTTATTAAGTTGTTATGTATGTATGATATAAAATATTTTATATATTTTAACAAAAATAACATATTTTAATTATATATTATAGATACTTATCAAGTATGTTATTATCAATACCTAATAAAGTATGACTTGATTAGGTATTTTATTATGATCTGAATCATTATATGTATAATAAATACACTATATTATAGTTATAGTATATTATCCTTATAATATAGCATAATTAATATTATTTAGATATCTATCTTAAATATGTTAATATTTTTCATATTATTATTTATATTTAGAGTATAAAAATTATTAAATATACTAATCTTAAATAATAGTAAATGTAGATTGTATATTTTGAATACATAATAGTATAATTAACTTAAATCTTATAAAGATGATAATAATTAAAGAAAACCATTGAAGATATTAATATTAATAAAATTAAATATGAAAATAATTTTTATGTTTTTATAAGATCATACAATAATTAATTAAGATATAATCTTGTATTATGTACTGAGTTATTTATAATAATTAACTAGATATTTTAACAATGCTTAATTAATAGGTATTATCTATGAATTGCGTAATTTTTAGATGTAAATATTTACAATGTATTATGTAAAAGATATTATACACTCTTTTATATAGCTTGTATGTTAATGCAGTATAATTATTATTATTAGATAATGCTTTGTAATAAATATATTTGAATAATTATTTAATTATAGTTTTTTAATATAATATACTAATAATAATTAGTAATAGCTTGAAATAACACACAAGTAATGAATATGAAAATGATTATTACAAGAATAATTTTTATGTTATTAATTAAAAGATAAGACTTATAGTTTTTAATAAATTTATATTTGATAACATAATGCTAAAAATAATCTAACAATATATCTTGTATATACTACATAAATTTTCTAAATAATTTAACTTTTTATAAAAATATAAATTTTATAATACAATAATCATTAATATATAAAAAATTTCTGTTACTTAAGGAAACTACATAGTGTACTTAGTACAAAAATTATTGTTGTTTTTCTTTATAAGAATTTGTTTAGTTATGATGATACCTGCATGCTCAACTAATCAACTTTATAAACATCAGATTAATGGTACAGAACAGTATCTTCATGCTTCTATGTTATCTGATTTAAAAACACCAAAGGGAATAATACTACCACTTCACAATAATACTTATAATATTCCTATGTTTTTAGGTAATGGTAAAATTGGTAAATCTCTGGATATTAGACCACCAGTACATATTTTACCTTTATTAAACAATTCCTTTAGTTATTTGACTAATAATATAGCAACTGTATTAATTGACAATATTTTAAAAGAAAAAGATCTGTGGACTGAGGTTATACATGTTATTAAACAAAATAACTATCCTATTTCTTATTATAATTATGCAGAAAAAAAAATAATAACTAATTGGATTATATTTCAACAAGTTGATAAAAATTTACAGTATAAAGGTCGCTATCAAATTTCTATACAACAAAAAAATAACTATCAAACCGCATTTATTGTTAAATCACTAAATTTACAACAAGGAAATACCATTATTACTGAGGAAGATAATATTCAACGTTATACAATTTATGTAATAAATGATTTATTAGGCGCATTAGCTTATAACCACCAAATTGATCAATGATATGATTATGCTAACTCTTAGTATACTATAGTATATAAAAATTATTATTTATGAGATAAATAAAATTATTTTTTATCTTAATGTATTATTTATATTCTGTATAAGATTATTTATAATTACATTAATGAGATTTTCTTAAGAAAAAATACAATAATAAGTAACTATAATTAAATAATTATAAAATTAGTACATGTAATTTATATTTATACATTATTATAATTAAATATATTATTTTTATAGTAAAAATTAATATAATGACATATCTATCAATTATCATAAGTCATTGTTATATACTATATAATATGTATATTAATAATTTATATGCAGACTATTGCATAGTAAATAGTTAAATAACTTATCATTGCAGATTTTTAAAATCAATTAATACAATCTCTAAAATTTTAATAACTATGATATAATAGTTATCATTATAAATGATATATTTAATATATTATATATATAATTCAATAAATAATATAAAATATATTTTACTATGAATAGTAATGATATAGTATATCTTCTAAAGATAATATTTAATATATTTATTTCGTTATACCAGTAATAAAGTAGTTATATATATACAATATATTTATGTTAATATTATCATAAGTAATAATCATTTAATTATTGTATATAATATATATTAATATAGAATATATTATGAATAACTTAAAAAGTTAATTACTTATAGATTTATTTTTAGTAAACTATTTATAATAATAAACCAATACAAATAAAAAACTTTATAAAAATTGATCTTAATGTTATGTAATTTAGTTTTAAAACATATAAATTTTTTAATGATAAATTATATTTTAATTACATAAAAATATTTTATTTTATTTATTAACTATAATTCTTTGCTAAAATTAAATATTATCCGTAATATTTGTGGTAAAAAATAAACATGCTAGTAACTTAAGCTGTATATATTTAATGTATTGTAGTACTTATAGTAGTAAGTTATATCTTTTTAAGATAAATATGTTTTATATATTAATTAATGCTAATTATCAATGAATAGATTATTTATATAATAAATTTATTTATCCCACTTATTTATATATTTTTCTTGTTTTTGCATTTCATATTGAAGGATATCTTCTAATTCTAGTTTATCTTCTTTTATACATGAACTCTGTGTGATATCAACTTTATGATAGGACATGAGTTTTTTTAACATACGTATATCTAAACGACGAAAGTTCTGTTTAGCTTTATATGCTTTATGTGCATTCATACCTATCTCTATTAATGCCTTATGACCTAAATCTAATGCACTAGAAAATGTTTCACGACTAAACTGATGTACGCCGGCTACAATAAGTTCATGTGCTTCAACTCGGCTACGTGCTCTCGCTAATATTTTTAAATGCGGAAAATGTTGTTTACACAAATATACTATCGTCATTATATCTGCTGGTTTATTGCAAACAATAATAATAGCTGTAGCATTGGCTATACCAGCTATATGTAAAAGTTCTAGCTCAGTAGCATCTCCGTAATAAACCTTATAACCATAACGACGAATTATACTTATAGTACTAACATTACGCTCTAAAATAGTAATACGTATTTTATTCATTACTAATAGACGTCCTATAATTTGGCCAAAACGACCAAAACCTACGATAATAACATGAGGTTTATGTTCATCTGTAATAGAAGATGATTTTTTATGTATTTTCGACTTATTATAACGTTTTTCTAATATTTTATCGACTATTTTCATCATTAGAGGAGTAGTTGCCATAGAAATAGTTACAATGACTGATAATAAAGCTATCTGATTTTCTTCTAGTAATTTTTGAATACTAGCTGCCGAAAAAAGTACAAATGCAAACTCGCCACCTTGACTTAGCACAGAAGCAAGCTGTATTCTTATGGGGCTACGAATACCTATAATTCGAGCTAAAAGATATAATATACCACTTTTTATTAAAATTAAAATTATTACGCCTATTAATATTAAGAATAAATGAGTATATAAAATGCTAACATTTAATGACATACCAACGGAAATAAAAAATAATCCCAGAAGTAATCCTTTAAAGGGCTCGATAGACATTTCTAGTTCATGTTGAAATTCGCTTTCAGCTAATAGCACACCTGCTATAAAAGTACCCATTGCCATTGATATACCTAATATCTCCATTAAGATAGCTGATCCTAAAACGACTAATAATGCTGCAGCAGTAAATATTTCACGTATACCAGTTGCAGTAATGTAACGAAAAATAGGACGTAATAAATAATTACCTCCAATTAACATGCCTAATAGTACACTAATTTTTATTATAATAAATATCCAATTAATTTTTTGGATATTAGAACTTACGAGCACAGGAATTAATGCTAATACAGGAATAACAAGCATATCTTGAAATAATAGTACCGAAAATCCAAGTTTTCCTCCTTCATTAAGATCCATATTTTTTTCTTGCATAATTTGTAAGGCCATGGATGTTGATGACATAGCTAGCCCAATACCTACAATAATAGCTGCTTTCCATGATAAATTTGTTAGTAATAATAATCCGCATAGAGTAGTAGAAGTTATTAAAACTTGTCCTGCACCAATGCCAAAAATTGATTTTCTTAAAGTCCATAATTTATTTGGTTTTAGTTCTAAACCAATAAGAAACAATAAAAAGACAACACCTAATTCTGAAAAATGAAGAATTGCATCAACATCTCGAATAAATCCTAGACCCCAAGGACCAATTATAATACCTGTAATTAAGAAACCCAGTACAGTGCCAATACCAATTCTCTGGGCAATGGTTACTACCATAACTGCTGCAAATAAAAATAGTATTATTGCAGGTAATAGTGAGCTATCTTCAGTCATAAATAAACCATCTATAGAAAGAACTGGTTCTATATATTTGTAATAAGATTTGATATTTATTCTTAATATAGTCGTTGTTAATTTTTGAGATTAATGCACTACTTATGTATAATAAGTAATATTTATCATCAATACCATTACGAAACTTTAAAGAATTTAAAAATGTTTTCATTATATATTGTTGATTATTATTTATATGGTCAATTAATATAGGATACTTTATAGTAAATAAATTTATAATAATATTTTTGAGACAACACTTGTATATGCTTGTGTAAAAGAATAACATATTAAAGTACATATCATATACTTTATAAATGTAAAATGACTGTAATTATATAATTAGTATTTAAATATAATAAGATGATGTTTATACAGTATTTATGACATATTATGCATATAAACAAAATTATTAAAATAATTGTTATTATTATTTTATTATATGTATTACATATAACATAATATAAAAAATTTTGTAATTTTAAGTAAAAATATCATAGTAATAATTATGATATTTTTATCTTTTTTATAAAATGATAATGAGTAGATATTATAAATATTATTAAGTTTATCTAATAATAATTATTATTCTACTTATTTTCTTAATACTAATTATTGTGTACGTAATAAATAATCATTTATCATATTATAAGTGTAATAAAATATTATGATTGTATGATTATAATTACTTTATTTATGTAATATAAAATATATATGATATATCTAATAATTATGTTGAATTAGGCTAGTAAACTTTATAAGTTTACTAGAAGAATAATAAATATTATTATTTTATTAAAAAATGTAATTATTTAATAAAAAATAAACTTAGTAATATCAAAATTTTAGTATTTTTTAAAGATTATTGATAATGTTATTGACAATAATAATTGTTGTTTTGTATTTTTATTAAAGTAAAATATTATTATATAAATATATAATTATTTTTAATTTATAGAATAAATTGTTTATTATATCATATATATTTATTGTATATTAATTTCAAGAATTAAAAAAAATTATTTTATTATAATTTTCATTATTTGTAATTAATCTTACTCTAGAAATATTTTTATATTATATAATTTAATAAAATAATATGATTTCTGTTATAGAATCCTGATTACTTGTTACACAGTACTCTATAATTAAGTTATAAGTAGTAATAATAAAAATTACTGTATATTTAATAAATATATTATTGATTTCATAAAGTTCTTTATCTTTAAAAAAATAAATACTTATAATATATTATAATATTAATTTTTATAGTATCAACAAATATACTGAAATAATTATATTAATATAATTTATATAAACATAACTATCTTAGTTAAATTGACATCAAAATATTATAGTATAACTTATTAGTTATTTTAATATATAGCAAATTATCAAAGTAAAATAAATTCATTACTTATGATACTTAAATCATTTTATTAATAAGTTAATAATTAAAGAAAATAAATATGATTTAGTAAAAAATATTTATTTTTTAAAATATTAATTTTTATTAATTATTATATTTATAAAATTTATAATTATATGAAATGCATTAAATAAAATTTATTAAAATAAATATTTTATTTATATTTAATTAGTATTGTAATAAAAAAAATACATTTATTAAATATCATTTGCAGTAATTTACTATTTAAAATATTTATTTATTACTATGAATATTTATATTAAGTAATCTTATTATTATAGATGCAAATTTTTTATATATATTACTATATAATAGTATTTTTTAAAAAAACTTTAAAATTATTTATTTTATTTTTTAAATAATATTTATTATAGTAAATATCTCAATAATACTATAATTTATATTATAATAATTAGTAATTTATAATTATTTTCATTATAATAATATTTAATATTATTATCTTAAGTCAGATGAGATAACAAAAATATAATACACAAGTTTATCTTATTGCTTAATTTAAGCATATAATTAATGCAATTGATCTATAATAATAACAATTAAATGAAAAATTAAATATATATGTATAATATATATTAAATTCAATAATCAAAAATATATAACATATTTATAATCAAATAATATAACACTATAAAATCAATATTAAATATATTTAATATAATAAAAATGTTTAAATATAACTATGATAACATATAATATGTATGTGATATATATTGTCTTTAATAAAAAGTGTAATTTTATATGATACAATCATAAGTCATTTTATGACTATGATTCTTGAGGCCAATATTATTTAATAATAAATAATAAAAATATTAAATATGTCTATTTAATATTAAATAATATATTTATATAATATTTTATAAATAAAATATATTCTTAGTATTAATATTATTTCTATAGTAAATTAGGTAAAATAATAATATTATTATCTATAATGAATGTCTTATAGATCATACTACTTAATTATAAATTAATGTGTTATAAATAAAAAAAATACTTTTATTTAAATTAATTCAAAAATCTATCACAAAAAATAAAATTTTTAGTACTGTTATTAAAATGGATGATTAATAATAAAAATTTTATAGTGTTTATTAAGCGTATAAAGCAAACAATATTATTGTAATATTTTATTATAAAAATAAATTATTTTGAATAAATGTTTTGTGCATTAATATATAAATATATTTAAAATAATAATATTAAAATTTAATATTTTTGATATGAATATATATAAATAATGGTATAAAATAAAATATTATTTTTTATTACTTTGATGATTATTTATTAAAATTAATTCAATATGTTATATTTTAAGTATAACATAAGTATAATTTTTATCATTCTAAATAACATATTTTTTAATACTGATACATTTATAAAATGTTTGTTAAAAAATAAAAAATTATTTTTTTGAACATTATTCGCGTATTTTTTGTAGTACTGATAATCTTTCCGGCATAATGCCATGCCATAATAAAAATGAATGAGCTGCTTGTTCTACTAACATGCCAGAACCATCAGCTAATTGTTGTGCACCTTTATTTTGAGCCCAAGATAAAAAAGGTGTTAGTGTTGTTTGATAAAAAAGATCATAGCAAGAAGTATGTTTATTGATAATCTCGGAAGGTATTTCCGGTACTATACCATGAATGCCTGACGATGTTGCATTTATTATCAAATCAAACTTTTTGTCTTGAAGTTGATCAAAAGTAATAGAAGTAATATTACCTAAATAACTAAAGATCCTAACTAGTTCTTGCGCGCGACTATAAGTTCTATTGGTAATAGTAAGGTTACATTTTATTGACAATAATGGTTCAATTATACCACGTGCAGCACCACCTGATCCTAGCAATAAAACTTTGGTTTTAGAACTAATCATATTTAAACGCTGCATATCACTTAGTAGACCTATACCATCAGTATTATCGCCTAATAAACAACCATTTTTTAAAATTTTTAAAGTATTTACCGCTCCTGCTAATAAAGCTCTTTGAGTTAATTCATCTGCATAATGATAAGCTTGTTCTTTAAAAGGGGTTGTAATATTTGCTCCAATGGCTTCTTTACATGCAAAAAATGATTTAATATTTTGTTGAAAGTTATCAATAGGAGTTAAAATCATGTCATAATCAAGAGCAATACCAGTCTGTTTACTAAATAATTGATGTATGAATGGTGACTTGCTATGCTTAACAGGATTCCCAAAAATTGCAAATTTTTTCATTTATATTCTCATTTTCTAAACAATTTATTAGTTAGTGCATCTCGAATTTCAGATGGATATAGATTATGACCAATTGTTAAATCAAGCATATTCAAGTTATAACCAAAATGTAAACGTACTTCTTGCGCTGTACGACAAGGCTTAAGACCATTTATATTAGCACTTGTAGAAACCAACGGTTTACCAAACTGTTCACAAAGTATTTGAACTACAGGATGATAACTAACACGTACAGCAATAGTGGAAAAACTACCTATTAGCCATTTAGGAGTTGTTCTTTTTATAGGCATCACCCAAGTAACTGGTTTATATTTATAAGAAAACATTTGTTGTAATCTTGTATCTGATAATTTAGTATCGTCAATATATGGTAATAGTTGTTCATATTTTGCAGCCACTAAAATTAAACCTTTATTATATGAACGTTGTTTTAAATTATATAAAGTATGCACTGCAGATTCACTATCAGGATTACAACCTAAACCGAAAACCGCTTCAGTAGGATAAGCAATAACTTTTTGATTATTTAACTCATTTAGCACAGTAACTAATAATGTTTTTTGTTGTTTATTTTGTACTATTTTCATTTTATTTGATTAATTTATTGTAAATTAACTATAATATTACTATAATTAACAAAATTAATACATTTAATGTTAGGTTATATTATAATAACCATTATTATAATATACATTATATGTATTCTTATTTATCTTATAAAATCACAATAAAATAAAATTTAATAAATAATGCAACAAGTAATAAAATATCTATTTATTTAGTTGATTCAATATAATAAAATATTACTTGCTAGATATTATATAGTACATAAAAATTAATAAAAAATTTATAAAATCTTAACAAAAACAATGTTTTTATACTTTTTATTTTAAATAAATTATTACTAAATAATAAACATAATAACTGACTGCATTAATATTACTTTAATTTATGCAACGAAATAGTTAATGTAAGTATCCATCACGAAAGTCAAACAATAATTCTTCCATTTGTTTATAAGCATATTCATGACCAGGAATGTTAAATAGAACGATCAATACTACCCACTCTAAATCCTCAAGATTTAATTGATCTGCATCTAGTGCCATAACACGATCAATAACCATTTCTCTTGTTTCAGGAGTTAATAATTTAATTTGCTCAAGAAAAAGTAAAAATCCTCGGCACTCACTATTGAGACGTATAATCTCGTCATCTGTATAAATACGCATTACATTTGTATTTGTACATGCAGTATATGGCATGGTATTATTTTCTTGCATTATAGCTAGCTTCTCCAACCAACCTAGGGCATTATATATGTCTTTTTTTGCAAACCCTACACGAGTTAAATCATCAGTAAGCTTATCTTGATCAACTTGAATACCCGATGCAGTATGTATATAAGTTTCAAAAAGATACATTAATACGTCGAACATGGCTAGCCCTCTTTAGTCGAACATAGCCGCTAGAAAAAATTTAAATGTTATTTACAGTTATTAGTTTATAGGTTTTTATATCTATTTCTTTAATAAAGATGTATCAATAGATATTACCTCATATTCTACGTTATTCAATACATTGATCAATGATAATGATGTTATGTGTTAACAATAAATAATTTTGTAATTTTGTTATTATATTATAAAAATATTTTTTATTATATAACAATATATAATTAATATACATTTATTATGCAAACAATAATATAATTATATTTTTCAAAATTATTATCTTTTATAAAATATTTATTATATTGACATCTAAGTACTTAATAAAAACATAATATATGTATATTGTAACTAATTATTAAATAATATTAATATTTTATTATTTAATAATGTTAATAATTATGTTAATTTTATAGTTAATATTACTATTATAATTAATAATAGAGTTTAATCTAATAATAATAAAAATATATATTAAATATTTTTATACTAATATAGTTCATATCATATTTATATGAGTTATTTATTTAGATACATAATTTATGTTTGGTATTATTATCTAATAAACTATCCATTGGTATTAGTAGTGTGATACCATTAACTAATTTAGTAATTGATGCCGGTCCTATATCACCATTAGGTAGCATAGTTATACTTGTTATATTGGCTAATAATTTAATAAATATTAGATGTTTTTGTATGCAACATTGCTCTTTAGCTCCGCATTCACGTAGCATAATTTTTAGTGGTTTATTAAAGATAATATTCATTTCCGAACGAATATTACGTACAGATGTGACTATTTGCTTAATCCACTCTATATCAATTAAAGATTGTTCGTCAATTTGTGTAGCATCATAATTAGGGAAAGGTTGTAACATTATTGTATCAGCAGTAATACCTTTTAAAAGTTTAATTTTCTGCCATATTGTTTCAGTAATATATGGTATTATCGGATGTGCAGTACGTAATAAAGCTTCCAAAACAGTAATCATGGTATAACGTGCACTAAGTATTTCAGTTTCTGAACCGTTTTTTAGTACTAATTTAGTCAGTTCTAAATACCAATCGCAAAATTGATTCCAAATAAATTCATATAAAATATTTGCAGCTATATCAAAATGATAATTATCTAATGCTTTGCTATAAGATTTTACCATTTTATTAAATATGGATAAGATCCAACGATCTATTTGAGATAGTACTATTTCGTTTGTATTCAAATTATTATTTTGATCTTGCATATTCATCAAGACAAATCTACTAGCATTCCATAATTTATTACAGAAGTTACGGTAACCTTTGAGACGATTCATATCCCAATTAATATAACGACCAGTAGAAGATATTGCTGCTAAAGTAAAACGTAGGGCATCTGTACCATATGCTTGAATACCTGTAGGAAATTTTTTTTGAGTACGCTGAGTAATTTTTTTAGCTAATTGTGGTTGCATCATATCATTGGTACGTTTTTTTATTAATTCTGATAAAGAAATACCGTCTATTACATCTATAGGGTCAATAACGTTACCTTTAGATTTAGACATTTTATATCCTTCATCATCACGAATAAGACCAGTTATATAAATAGTATGAAATGGAATTTGCGGATTATTATTTTTATCTTTAATTAAGTACATAGCTAGCATGATCATGCGAGCTATCCAAAAAAAGAGAATATCAAAACCACTAATTAATAAATTAGTTGGATGAAAATTTTGTAGATCTTTAGTCTGTTCTGGCCAGCCTAAGGCTGAAAAACTCCATAAGCCAGAAGAGAACCAAGTGTCTAGAACATCCTCATCTTGTTTTAGTTTTACTTTAGCATGTATATTATTTTCGCGACGAACGTCTATTTCACTGTGTCCAAAGAATATATTACCTTTGTTATCATACCAAGCAGGAATGCGATGACCCCACCATAGTTGACGAGAAATACACCAATCTTGTATATTATTCATCCATGAATAGTACATATTTTCATATTGTTTAGATACAAACTTAATCTGACCTTTTTTGACGGCTTCTATTGCTCTTTTTGCTAATGGAGCAGTACGCATATACCATTGATCAGTAAGCATTGGTTCTATAATAACGTTACTACGATCACCGTAAGGAATAGTTAAAATATGAGGTTTAATTTTAACTAATAAATTAAATTGTTCACATATTTTTATTATAGCACGACGCACAGCAAATCTTTCCATACCATGAAATATTTGAGGAATTTCTTGACTATAAATGTTAGTTTTTTTGCCATTTGTATCTAAAACTTCTACTTTATCTCGCACATAACCATTACAGGTTAAAATATTAATCATCGGAAGATGATGACGACGACCAACTTCATAATCTTTAAAATCGTGAGCTGGTGTTATTTTAACGCAACCAGTGCCTTTGGTAATATCAGCATATTCATCACTAATAATAGGAATACGACGTCCAATTAAAGGTGTTATTACAAACTTACCATGTAAATGTTTATAACGCATATCTGCTGGATTAACAGCTACTCCAGTATCACCTAACAATGTTTCAGGACGTGTCGTAGCAACTACTAAGTAATCTTTACCATCTATTGTTCTTTCCCCATCAGCCAAAGGGTAACGTAAATACCACATAAAACCATTAATTTCTCTATGTTCAACTTCTAGATCTGAAATTGCCGTGCATAATTTTGGATCCCAATGAACTAAACGTTTACCGCGATAAATTAAATTATCTTTATAAAGACGAATTAAAACTTCTTTAACTGCATTAGATAGTCCCATATCCATGGTAAATCGTTCGCG
The DNA here is from genome assembly GCF_020541265.1 of Candidatus Profftia lariciata. Lineage (GTDB taxonomy): Bacteria > Pseudomonadota > Gammaproteobacteria > Enterobacterales > Enterobacteriaceae > Profftia > Profftia lariciata. The sequence continues at coordinate 448,088 of NZ_CP045925.1, forward strand.
TTCCCAATCTACAGAATTACCTAAACGACGCATCTGATTTGCTATAGCTTTACTAGACTCTTTTTGCCATTTCCAAATTTTTTTAATAAATTCATTACGTCCATAATCATGGCGTGTCTTACCTTCTTCGCTTTCTATTTTACGTTCAACAATCATTTGAGTAGCAATACCAGCGTGATCAGTACCTACTTGCCATAAAGTATTTTTACCTTTCATGCGCTGATAGCGAATAATTATATCCATTAAAGTTTGTTGAAAAGCATGCCCCATATGCAAATTACCTGTAACGTTTGGAGGAGGCATAACAATACAAAAGTTTTCTTTATTTGTATTACCATGTGGCTTAAAGTAACCTTGATGTTCCCAATTTAGGTATAGTTGTCGCTCAATGTCTTTTGGGTTATATGTTTTTTCCATAGTGCTTCTATTTTAATTGTGATATATTCTTGATGTTCTTAGAGGAAGAGTAATTTATCAAAATTCTATACTAATACAATAAATAATATAAAAATATTGTTTTAATTATGTGTAAGTATCTTGATTAATAATAAAGTATATTACTTTATAAAAATTCATAACAAAATATACGTAATAATTTTGCAAAAAGATTATTATATTGCGTAAGATATTGCTACTTATTTAAGGTATAAGAACTTTATTAGAACTCTGTAATATAATTTTTTATTAAATAAGATGATAACAATTGAGAATTAATACTTTTTACAAAGCTATAAAATTTCATTTAATTTATTGCTTGTATTGTATTACTAATAAATAATATTTTTTATACCTGAATGTGAATATTGAGTATTTTAGATAATACGCTAACATATTAACAATATGCAGTTTGCAATTATATTAATAATTTTTATAAAATAATAAATAACCTATGTTATCAACATTATTTAGCTTGTTAAATGCATAATACATAATATATACAGCTAGATATGAAAATACATTCAATGTTTTAATATAATTTTCTAAAAAATAAGATTATCTAAAAACAGTAAATATATTTACTGATTTTTTAATTTTCTTTATATAATCCTGCACGATTTAATAAAAATTGAGATAACATAGAAATAGGTCGTCCTGTAGCACCTTTATCTTTCTCAGTACGCCATGCTGTACCAGCTATATCTAGATGTGCCCATTGATATTGCTTAGTGAATTTAGATAAGAAACATGCTGCAGTAATAGCCCCTCCATAACGTCCACTAACATTTGCGATATCAGCACAATTAGAATTTAATTGATCTTCAAATTCATTCGTCATAGGAAGCCACCAAGCAGGGTCATCAGCTTGTTTTGATGCACGTATTAATTCTGTAGCTAATGTATTATTATTTGCCATAAGCCCAGTAAAGTGATGACCTAATGCTATTACACATGCTCCAGTTAGTGTAGCAACATCAATAACAATTTCTGGTTCAAAGCGTTTAACGTAAGTTAAAGTATCACATAAAACTAAACGACCTTCAGCATCAGTATTAAGTACTTCAACAGTCTGACCACTCATTGTAGTTAGTACATCTCCTGGACGATAAGAATTGCCATCAGGCATATTTTCACAACCCGTTAAAATGCCAATAATATTTAGTGGAAGTTGTAATTTAGCAACTATAAGCATAATACCATAAACAGATGCAGCTCCACACATATCGTATTTCATTTCATCCATATTATCTGCATGTTTAATAGAAATTCCTCCGGAATCAAAAGTTATACCTTTACCAATTAATACTATAGGTTTAATTTTTGTAGATTCATTTGTACCTTTATAACTAATAATTGACATTAATGATTCATTTTGTGATCCTTGTCCTACAGCAAGATAAGCATTCATACCTAGATCCTTCATTTGCTGTGCATCGATAAATACAGTACTTATATTATGACTAAAGTTATCTGCTAATTGACGAGCACGTAATGCAAGATATCCTGCATTACAAAGATTTGGTGGCAAATTACCAAGATCCTTAGCTACTTGTATACCAGATGCAATTGCTAATCCATGCTTAATAGCACATTTAGCAATAATTAATTCATTATTAGGTACGCTAAATACTATATGGTCTAGTGAACAATGTTGTTTGATTTTTTTACTTTTTAATTGCTCAAAAGTATAAAGAGTATCTTTTATTGTTTCTATTGCTAGTCGTACTTTCCAATAAATATTACGATTTTTTACATTTAATTCAGTTAAAAAATAAGTAGCTTGTATGTAACATCTGTATTTTAGTATATTAATAGTTTTTTTAATTATTTCTTTATATTGACGTTCTTTAAAATCTTTTTCTTTACCACAGCCAATTAATAATATACGCTTTTCAGGTAATTCAGGGATATAATGTAGCAATAACGTTTGACCTAGTTTTCCTTCTAGTTCACCACGATTTATGAAATCATTGATATATCTACTACTTATTTTATCTAACTTTAATGCTATTTTGGGTAGTTGCTGAGATTCAAAAATACCAATAACAATGCAATCACTCTTTTTAATGTCTGAGTCAATATTTGTTACACTAAACTCCATATATTCTCCTGAATATAAAATATAATAGCGTAAAGAGGTACATAAATTATCAATAATTTGATTAAATATCATGTTTCTTCTTTAAGAATTATAATTTTCTATTTCTAATATGAATATGCTATAATTTATTTTTAAATATTTTTAAAATAGTTATTATTAATTTATAATATCAATTATTCATTATGAAAAAAATAATTTATATATTTTAAATTAATAATTTTATATTTTTATATAAATAAATTTTTTTTTATTTATATAAAAAATTAATTATTTATTATTAATAAAGTATTATAATTATTAGTAATTTCAATAATAATTTTTTCATAATAATAAACATTATATGTTATAATATATCTATAATAAATATTATACTGTAAAAAATAAATATTTTATTAAATTGCGTCATATATTAAAGATCATATAATTAAGTATTATTTTATAGATCATTATTCTTAATAAAATATTTTTTTATAAATAACTAATTATTAGTTTTAGTAAATATATTATCTTAAATATAGAGATACTATTATATTCAATATAATATTATATTTTTAATATAAAATCAATATAATTTATATAAAAATTTACTAAAAAGTAAATATTAATAACCTAAATATATTTAATAATAAATTATTATATAATTAAGTTATTTTTTTGTTTTATTCAAAATATAAAATTTAAATAAATACTTTTTTAATAATAATCAAATTTTATATATTTATTTTTCAACAAATTAATTATTATTAATAATAAGTTTATTTTTTAAAATAATTATATCTTCATAAGATATATTGAATGCTATTTTGATAATTATTTTTATATTATTTTAATATAAAATATTAAATATAATTTATATAGTATTTTTTCTTATAAAAATAGATTTTATAGGCGTCAATAATAGTGATTATTATTAAATACCTAATACGTGAAACATTAAAGAACCAAATAGCTATTCTATTTATTTTATTGTTAATTTTTTTTTGTCAAAAAATGGTACGAGTATTAAGCGCAGCTGTTAATGGAGAAATTCCGATAAACTTAATATTACCTCTTCTTGGGTTAGGAGTACCAGAGCTAGCACAGCTTATTTTACCTCTTAGCTTATTTTTAAGTTTATTAATGACTTTAAGTAAAATGTATGCTTATAGTGAAATTGTAGTTATGCATGCCTGTGGTTTTAGTAAAATAGTACTTATTAAAACTGCTATGTTTCTTGCTTGTATTACTGGTTCGTTTGCATTAGTTAATGTTTTTTGGGTTAACCCCTGGTCATCATTATATGCATGTAAAGTAATAGCAAAAGCTAAAACTAATCCTAGTTTAACATCTATAGTAGAAGGTCATTTTCAGACTTCAAAAAATGGAAATTATGTACTGTTTATCGGTAATATAAAAGGAAATTACTTTAAAAACGTTTTTTTAGCTCAATTATATCCTCAAGGAATACAACGTCCATTTGTTATAGTTGCTGATACTGGTCATATACAAGAATTTTCTAACAATTTTCAACAAGTTGTTTTAGATACAGGCACTCGTTATGAAGGGACTGTGTTATTGCGTAATTTTCATATTACTAATTTTATTAACTATAAAGCAATTATTGGATATCAAGCAGTATCTTTGAGGCCCAGTAATGCTGATCAAGCTACAATGAATCAATTATGGAATTCTCAAGAAAGTAGTTTTCGTGCTGAATTACATTGGCGTCTTACACTAATTTTTTCCGTTTTTGTTATGGCTTTAATAGTAGTAGCAATAAATGATGTATATCAGTGCCAAGGACGTATACTTAGCATGTTACCTGCAATGCTACTTTACTTAATTTTCTTTTTATTGCAAAGTTATCAACGTTCTATTGCTTCTAAAGGGTATATCGATCCATTTATTCGAATATGGGCAGTTAATATATTTTATTTTTTTTTAGCAATGATGTTAAATATTTGGGATACTTTATTTATGCGTAAGATACGCGTAGTAATTTTTAGTAAAAGAGATTAATTTAATGATAAAAGTATTAGATCGTTATATTGCGCTTAATATTTTTAGTACTATTATAGAAACTTTATTAATATTGGTAGCATTATCAGGAATTATTAAATTTATCGATCAACTTCGTAAAATTGGAGAAAACGATTATTCTGCTATTAGTGCTGGAGTTTACACACTATTAAGTTTACCAAAAGACATTGAAATATTTTTTCCTATGTCGGCATTGCTCGGAGCATTATTAAGTTTAGGAATGTTAGCACAGTATAACGAGTTAATAGGAATGCAATCTGCAGGGTATACTATTCTACAGATTGTATCATCAGTTATGAAAATTACTATTCCTCTTGTTATTTTAACAATGGTTATTAGTGAATGGATTGCTCCTCAAGGAGAACAAGCTGCGCGTAACTATCGCGCTCAAAAAATATATGGCAGCTCATTATTATCTACACAAAATGGACTATGGGCCAAAGACGGCAATAACTTTATTTATATTAAACATGTAACAGGAAAAAATAATATTAATGGTATTAGTATCTATAGTTTTGATGTTAATAATCATTTACAAAAACTTAGGTATGCTCAATCAGCAGAGTTTAAAGAACATCAGTGGCATTTATTTCATGTAGAAGAAGCTAATCTTACTAATACTAACAAAATTACTAGTTCATATACTTTAAATAGTACTTGGCAAACTAATTTAACTCCAGATAAAATTGGTGTAGTTGCCATGGATCCTGATTCTCTCTCTATTAGTAGTTTATATAATTATATAAAGTATTTAAAAAATAGTGGACAGGAATCTGCACGTTATCAGCTGAATATGTGGAGTAAAATTTTTGCTCCTTTATCAGTTACAGTCATGCTTTTAATGGTGCTATCTTTTATTTTTGGTCCATTGCGTCATTCTTCAATGAGTATAAGGATATTAATAGGCATTATCTTTGGTTTTTTATTTTACGTTTTACATCATGTACTAGGATCATTATGTTTGGTATATAATATGACACCGGTAATGGGTGCATTACTGCCAATTTTATTATTCTTATTAATTAGTATTTATGTATTATTAAAAATATATTAAATGTAATATATACAATATATATTTGCATTATTAAATTTCATTATTTTATGATCATAATGAATTATAACAATAATTATGTTTTATTGATTTATAATTTATACAAATAACAATATAAACAGGCAATAATATTAAAGACTAAATTAGTATATTATATTTATAATAATATATTTATGGTAAAGAAAATAATACTACAAATATTTTATAAGCAATAATCATCTTTCTTGTATAAAAAATATAATGTAATATATAAAGTATTTGCATTAACTTAATAGGAATATCATGGCTCAAGTATTAGCTACTCAAGCTTCTCGTATCGCATTAACTGAAGATATTATTGCGGCAAAAATAGCAAAAAATTTATCATGGCAAGATCTTGCAGAAAATACTAATATGCATATAGTTTTTGTAACTGCAGCTTTATTGGGGCAGCATCCGTTACCGGAATACGTTGCACAAAAAATTATTAAACAATTAGCATTGTCAGCAACAGCAGTCAAATTACTTCAGGCTACTCCTATGCGTGGAGCTATTTCAAACCATTTTCCAGTTGACCCTACTATTTATCGTTTTTATGAGATATTACAAGTTTACGGTACAACATTAAAAGCATTAATTAATGAACAATTTGGTGACGGTATTATTAGTGCAATTAATTTTAAAATAGATATTAAAAAAGTACAAGATCCAGAAGGTGGATTTCGTGCTATTATTATCTTTGATGGTAAATATTTACCAATAAATCCATTTTAATCTTAATAAATTAATCGTTTATTATGTTTTATAAAAAATAAAATTGTTTTTAATAAACTAAATATTTTAAAGTATTTTACTTAGTAAGTATATTATTTATCTAATTTTATATCATTAGATATTGTAATAAAATCTTTTTTTTAATATTAGTAATACATAAACATTTATCCTAATTTAGGAGAAAATATTTTTATATATATTCATATATAGCACTTATTAAGACACTATTATTTAACTTTTAAAGTTGAGATAATATTACTATTATATACAATATATAATATATTCTAATTATTAGTTAATAATAATAATTCTTAATAAATATTATTTTTTTATAATTAATTAATAAAATAATCTTTAATTAATATTATTATATTTATTGTATTAAATTAGTAACAATATCATTAATATATGATTTTATTAAAAAATAAAAAATGTTTTATGTAGTTAAACATATTGTATTGATATAATTTTTTTATATATAAAAAAATATTATGATGTATAAATAGTTATGTTTTTTATATAAATACAATCTATAATATTTTATAGATAATGTTATTAAAAATTTTATTATAAAAGTTTTAATATATTAAATATGTTCTTTATACATTAGCATACTAAAATACAAATACTCTATTTTTAATCGCATTGTTAAATAGTACAATATTAATTTATAAACGCAGTAAATTAATAAAATTTTTCTAGTAATATTATATAAATATTTTTATTAAAAATACTAATTATTGCATTAATTAATATTGTAAATAACGTTATAATTATTTTATAGAATTTACTGTTATATTATTTATTTATCTTTAGTAAAAAAAGACTGAAGATCTTTTTGTAGTGATGACATCTTATTTACGTATTGTTTCTTACTTTCAGCGTCTTCTATTAATTTCATAATAATTGCTGATAATGTCATATTATGATTGCTAGCTAGTATAGATAGACGTTGCCATACTAAGTATTCTAAATCAATTGATTTTTTACTTGTATGTATATTCTGAGAATTAAAGTAACGTTTACGTCGTGCTCGTATAGTTTGTTGCATTTTTTTCTGCAAATCAATATTGATATAATGCTGTATCCACTCTTGAATACATATTGGTTCTTTCTTATATTTTAGCAGCATATCAATAGCTTGTTGGGTCAAATCATTATCTAGATCACGAGTAATAGGCTTACCTTCACGATATTTTTTTATTAAATATTGCCACTTCCAATCATTTTCTATATGTTTAATGTGTTGATATTTCATCAATATGTTTACCAATCAGCACGATAATATTATTTATAATAAATAACAATTTTATAAATTTGTATATTTAATTTTTTAAATTAATAAAGAATTAATATTAAATATATACACATAAAATAATTCAATTTCTTTATAAATCTTAATTATCAATATTAAATATTTTTTTAAATAAGATATTTAAGATCATAATGTTTTAAAGTATGGTGTAAAAAATTATTTCATTAAGCTATTTAAAATAATTATTTCTTATATACAATTTATGTTATTATTAAATTTGATTATAATTCAATTATTATAAATCTTGTTAATTAATAATGTAATAAATTATTAATTAATAATAATTTATTTCTTTATAATAAACAACAAATGATAATTCTTGCATTAATTCTTTATAAGATATTTATTAATTTATAATTAATATTATTTATTTAATATTTTTTTGTAGTCTTATTATAAATAATAGTTAAATAAATTATAAAATATTGTATTAAACAATTTATCATTACTATCTCAATCAATGAAATAAATTATTTATTTGTTAATAATTTATTCATAATGAACAAATAAATAATCTTTCATAAGATCATTTAGTGTTAAATATTTATATTTACTCATTTAAGTAGTGATAAATATTGTCTATATTATTAATATTACTCATGATGCAGATAAACTAATTTTTTTAAAAAATATAAAAACGTTATAGATAATAAAACAATTATTACTAGATGAATATTGTATTTACATAACATTACTATTAAATAGTATACTATATAATATATAGGAAATTATTAAAATGATTATTAATTACTATTAATCACTCTTAATTGATTGATATAAAAATTTAATTTTAGTGAATATAGTCTCTTTATTTATGAGATTTAAGATAATCTTATATAGCAATTACAAAGAAATATAAATGAATAATAAAAATTAATTATTTACATTACTTATAAATTCTAAAATTAATTTTATTATTTTTAAGTATTGCAAGTAATCTTGAAAATAATAAAAATAAAAAATGTAATATAGTGTATATAATATATTATATCTAAAATTTACTACATGTTAAAATAAGTTAATTAATAATGTTTTTCTTACTTGTTAATAGTTGTAATAAAAATGATATTTTATGTATGAATATAATATGAATTGAAAGTTAGTTTTTGTAAAGATAATACTATCTTTTTAATTTTGCATATCTTTAGATAATACTTTTAGTTATGTGTATTATAAAATATTATATAATGTATAAATATTACTTAACTATATCTTTTATTAAATTATAATAATATATAAATATATTAATTGTAATAAATAATATATTTAATTATATTAAAAGTTAATCTTTTATTAAATTTTTTATAAAATTTACTATATGATTATAATATATTATTATGTATTGCCTAATAATATTACTAACGAATTAATACTTTAATTTAGTACAACTAACTTATCGAATCATTATTTAGTAAATATCAATATATTAATATATATTTTTTCTTAAAAAGAATATTATATCCATAATATATAAAGTACTTTTTTATAGTATAAAATAATTTAATAAAGTATATGTAAATATAAAAAAATTAATATGAATAATCATTTATTAATTAATTGCTAAAATTATAACTATAATAATTACTGAGATGATCTAGTAAATAAATAATAAATTATATTCAAATAATATTATTGTTTTATGTCAAAATAATCATTATTAATTTAAAAATTATTTTTATAAAAAATTAATAATTTTTATAAATTATGTTAAATTAATTTAATTATTTGTTTTTGATGATTTATTATGATTACAAACATATAATACAGTTATTACAAGTAAGCTATTTTTAATATTTAAGAGAAAAATATAATTATATTATACTAAGTAATTTATATACTATTAATTATATATAATATTTTATATAAGTTTTTATAAACATATATAGAATATTTATATATTGTATATTTATAGGTAATTTGCTTTAAATGAATAATATATTGTTATGATAGTAGAATATTTTTTATTTTTGTATCCTTTAATAATAAAAAAGTTTAAAAATAATTCTTATTATCTTTATATATACAATATAGACATTTAATATAATATTATTTATATGCCTTTATTACTATTTATCAATACATCTATATTTAACTGTACATTAAAAAATAAAATACCATTATTTTAACAATTATATTATTTGATGTAATGTATAAAATATTGAGCATAATATTATTCATTATTAATATAAATATATAATTGATATATTAAGTATATAAAATGAATTAATATACTATCTATTTAAAATATGATTACATAAATATCCTATATATATAAAATTATTTTATGAAAATTAATATTTATTTAGTTTATTTAATACATCTAATAATTTAAAAAAATAATTTTTAACATAAAATATAATAATATTTATTATATACACTAAATAAGTTATATATTATTTAATAGTCTTAAATATGTAACTAAACAAATAAAAAATATTATTCAAATCATATTGTTTATAATGTTTAATTAAATTTTTAATAAATTATTTTTATATATAAATACCTTGAATTAAAGAATAACAAATAAATATAAAAATATTTAATATAGATATTTAAAATATTTTGCTAAAATAATTTTGCATAAAAATATTAAAATTACTATTATTTAATAGTAGATTAATAAAAAAATATAATTAAAAAAAATAATATTAATTATCCATCTAATATGAGATAATAATTATTATATATTATGTTATATATGAAATTTTTTAACAAAAATATTAAATAAAATTTATAAAGTACTACTTCGTTATAGTTATTACAAAATATTTTATATAATTCTTAATTTCTTTTAATAAAATATAATATGTAAAAATTATTTATTATTTATCTTAAAAATTATCTTCATAGTTAAAAAACTAGTTTGTATTAATTGAAAAATTATGGAATAATTTGTGCCACTTTATTGGCTTGATTTTTTAGGCCTATTTTATTATAATCATCATATAATAATTGTAGAGCCGAACGTGTTGCCTGAGTATTAGGATAATTACGTAACATAGTTTCTATGCGATTAATACTTGCTATATAAGCTCCATGTTTATTATAATATTCCGCAATAGATTTCTCATAATCTGCTAAACGATTTTGCAAATAAATAAGACGTTTTATAGAATCTGTCCTATATTTACTATCTGGATAACGATGAATTAAATTACTAAAATCCTGAAAAGCTTGATTAGCATACTCTGGATTATGATCAGCATAATTAATACCAAAAAATACCTGAAGCTCGTTATTATCTCGCTCCATATTACTTAGTCCACGCATATATAAAACATAATCATTATCAGGATATGTTGGATTCAAATGCATAAAACGATCGATTAATATTTCCACTGTAGGTAAGTCAGCTGTTTTATAATAAGCATAAATAAGATCTAACTGAACTTGTTGCGCATATGGTCCACAAGGATAGCAATTATCTAATAATTCTAGTTGCTTGATAGCTCCTTTAAAATTACCATCTTGTAACTTTTTCTGTGCTACAGCATAAATTTTAGAAGGGATATTACTAGATATAGAATTTTGGGAACGAGCACACCCTATTAAGACTAATATAACCGTGATAGTAATCATCATATACTGTATATACTTCATAATTTTTTCATTATTCTTTTTATTGTTATTAGCAATTTTATATGAAGCTTATAATTAAATTATACTTACATATTATACATAGTAATATTTAGATATTGTAAAGTTAATTACATAAAAAATCGATAATTCAGTAATTATACTATATAAAAATAATTATTAAGTGATACAAAATACTAATTTTTAGTCTAATATGTTTTATTATGAATTATTTTATAATACAATAATATTATTATTAATATATAAATAATCATCTATTATTAAGTAGATATATTTTAATTTTTTTAAGTAATATTTCTGAGTAATAGAATATTATTGTATTTATTTATCTCAAATTATTGTAGGCATAGCATCTTATTAAAATTTATAATACAATAAATATTTGAATGCTTGTTATTTTATAATTAAATCAGTGATTTTTATTATTTATTATTATAAATGATGAAGCAATCAATTAAATATATCATATCATCTACTGTTTTATAAACGTAATATTTTTTATTTTTAAAAAATTTAAAAATATATTATTATAATTAATTTATGAGTATGTATTTTAATATCTAACATATTTATATAAATATTCCTTATGTTTAAACTATGATGCTAACTAAATAATGTATTAAATATTTTTATAAAATACTACAACTTTAAATTTTTATTAATTAGAAAAAAGTTTTTTGCTGTATCATGCAATAAAGATTAGAATCATATTTATGATGAAACAAGATAACATTATATTAAGATATATTATATAAAAATAAGATAAATTAATGTAGTAACTGTACATGTCTAAATATTTTTATATGAATCATTTAATTTTAATAAATAATCAAGTAGTTAGCAGTTATTATAATACTCTGATTAAGTATTATATGATAGAAAGATAGTATAATTTAATACAAAAAATAAATATTTTTATAATTCTTTTTTATGAATTAATGCTTTTAATAATTTATGATGAATTCCCTCAAATCTTCCATTACTCATAACTAAAATATAATCTCCTGGTTGTGCTTGTTTTACAATGATATTAACCAGTAAATTAATATCTTCACTATAATATGTAGGTTGTATGCATTTTTTTGCTACTTCTATAACTAACAAAGAAATATCGTTAGGTTGGAATAAAAAGATTGCATCTGCATAACTTAATGCTGGAGCTAATGTATGTTTATGTATGCCCATTTTCATGGTATTGGAACGAAGTTCGAGCACAACAAGAATCCTTGCAGCTATACCTATTTTATGGCGAAGAGCAGTAAGAGTTGCTCTAATAGCGGTTGGATGATGAGCAAAATCATCATAGACTTTTACTCCAAAAGCTTCACCGCATAATTCTAAACGATGACGAGCATTAATAAATTTTATTAAAGAATGACAAGAATCATTTGGTAATATACCAATATGACGGGCAGCAGCAATTGCCATAAGAGCATTATACATATTATGTTCACCAATTAAATTCCAAGACACTTGTCCTACTACTCTGCCATATAATAATACTTCGAAATGGCTTGCATCAATATTCAGTTTACGAGCTTTCCATACTCCTGTGTTGCCTTCTATTTCTTCTTGTTCACTCCAACAACCCATCGCTATTACTTGTTGAATATTTTTGTCGTTAGCAGGAAAAATAATATGTCCTTTTTTTGGTACTAAGCGTACTAAATAATGAAATTGTTTTTGAATATCTTTTATATCTTTAAAAATATCAGCATGATCAAATTCAATATTATTTAGGACTAATAAACGTGGAGCATAGTGCATAAATTTAGATCGTTTGTCAAAGAAAGCACAATCATACTCATCTGCTTCTATAATAAATAATTCATTATTACCCATACGTGCAGAAATATTAAAATTTCCAGGAATACCACCAATTAAAAATCCTGGTTCATAACCGTAATCCTCTAAGATCCATGCAATCATACTAGCTACTGTAGTTTTGCCATGTGTTCCTGCCACTGCAATAACCCAACGATAGCGTAGAACTTGATTATAAAGCCATTGTGGCCCAGAAATATATGGAACATTTTGTTCTAAAATAGTTTCTACACAAGGATTACCCCTTGTTATTACATTACCAATAATAACTAAATCAGGTATTGGCATGATATGTGAAGCATCATATCCTTTCATAATATTGATGTCTTCTTTTGCTAATAATGTACTCATAGATGGATAAATATGATCATCAGAACCGGTCACTTGATGTCCTAATGTCCGTGCTAATAAAGCAAGTCCGCCCATGAAGGTACCACAAATCCCAAGGATATGAATATGCATTTTGTCTTAATTATATGTAATTGTTTTATATTATCATAATATTACCAGAATTATATTTGCAATAAAATAACTAAAAATAAATTTTATATATAAATAAAATATGCTTAATTAAGTAATTTTTTATAAAAATATTTATTATTTAATTAAAAGTAATGTATATCTGTTTTATAGTAAATATTATAAATATTATGAATATATTAATATTTATTGTGGGGAGAAAGTATGTTTATTGTTTATTACTCAAATAAATTAGATTCATTAAAACAAATTCTTATCAAATACATTGAACAACAACCTTTACAGAATATTCTTGAGCAAGAAATAATATTAGTGCAATACGATGGTCTAGCACAATGGTTACAAGTAGAGTTAGCAAAATATTGTGGTATAGCAGCTAATATCAAATTTTCTTCACCAACTAATTTTATTTGGAAATTATTTACTCTATTAATCCCAGAGATGTCAAAAGTAAATACCTATAATAAAGGTACTATGACGTGGCGATTAATGTGGTTATTACCACAAATGATCAGTCATCCAGCATTTAAACCTTTAGTCATTTATCTTTCTGATGACAAAGATTATCGAAAAATGTTTCAGCTTACATCTTATATGGCAATACTTTATAACCAGTACTTATTATATCGCCCAGAATGGCTACATATTTGGGAGCAAAACAAAAACGTGGAAGGGCTAGATAAATCACAAGAATGGCAAGCTCTGCTATGGGTAGCATTGCAAAAATATCATATCAATTTTGATAAATCTACTTCGTACAGTACTAATTTATATAAACAATTAATTTATATACTAAAAAAGACAATAAAATATCCTCACAAACTACCTAAGCGTATTTTTATTTATGACATGACAACTATGCCATCGATTTATTTAGAGATTTTTCAAATATTAGGAAAATATATTGATGTACATATGATGATTCTTAATCCTTGTCGTTATTATTGGGGTAATGATAAAGATTATACATGTAACGCTATAATACAAAATCTTAAACATATTAAGCAACAACCCGATATTAATAATTTACATGATCTTCAGGTAGAATCTAAGATAATGCATATATGTAACCAACGAAATTTTAGTAATCCCTTATTGGCATCTTGGGGAACATTAGGTAATAACTATATCTATTTATTATCTAAATATAAACATCAAAAAATACATATTTTTGTTAATTTATCTACAGATTATTTATTGATGCGCATTCAACGAGACTTATTAGAATTAGAAAATCATAGTCATCTTATCAATAGCTCACAATATCGTAAAAATAGCAAAGGAAAAAGACTCTTTAATATAGGTGATCGCAGTATTAGTGTCAATCTTTGTCATAGCCCTCAGCGTGAGATTGAAGTTTTACATAATAAATTACTTGATATGTTTAATCAAGATCTTACTCTTACCACACGTGATGTTATAGTAATGGTTCCAGATATTGATAATTATACACCGTTTATTCAGGCTGTATTTGGCAATACTCAATGCAATCGTTATATACCTTTTGTTATTTCTGATCGCAGCATACATAATACATATCCAATTATTCCAATATTCCTTAACTTACTAAATTTACCTAATAGTCGTTTTACTACTGATAATATTCTAAATTTTCTTGAATTACCATCTTTAGCTACACATTTTGGTATTAACGGAGATGACTTACGTCTTTTACGTTATTGGATTAACAAATCTGGTATTCGTTGGGGATTAGATGATAATCACGTGCGTAATTTAGATTTACCAGTAACTGGTCAACATACTTGGCAGTTTGGCTTAACTCGCATGTTACTTGGTTATGCTATGGATAGCAATTCTGGTGATTGGAATGGGATTTTACCTTTTGATGAATCTAGTGGTCTTATCGCGGAATTAATTGGTAAACTAGCAAATTTTTTGATGACTCTCTGTCATTGGCGTACACGACTGAGCGGTACATATAACATGAAAAATTGGCAATTTCTATGTCGTGACATGTTAAACGCGTTTTTTGTAAAAGATAATACAACAGATACTGTGATATCTCTTATAGAAAATGAATGGCTTAAGATTATTCATTATGGTATAAGTGCAGAGTATCCACAAGAAATACCAATTACTATTTTACGTGATGAATTAACATCTAGATTAAAAAATGAACGTATTAATCAAGGATTTTTAACAGGATCAATAATTTTTTGTAATTTAACTTCTATGCATTCTATTCCATTTAAAGTGGTATGTCTGCTCGGCATGAATGAAAATATCTATCCGTACTCTATCACGCCTATAAGTTTTGATCTTATGGAACAACAGATGAAAAAAGGCGATCCTAATAAATATAATGATAATCGATATTTATTTCTTAAAGCTTTGTTATCAGCACAACAATGTCTTTATATTAGTTATATAAGTCGATCTATTCAGAATAATACTAAGCAATCACCTTCAGTTATGGTACAGGAATTATTGGAATATATTGCTCAAAGTCATTATATGACCGGAGATAAAGATATAGATTTTGATTGTAGTACAAACAATGTTATGCAATATTTAAAAATCCAGCATCCACGTGTTCCCTTTGCATCAGCTAACTATATTATTAATAGTGCAAATCAAAGTTATAATCATACGTGGTTACCTGCTGCTTTAGGTAATGGTATAACACATGATACTTTTGCTATAAAATTACCTTTAGAAAATTTTACTATAATTACTCTAGATGAATTAATTAAGTTTTACCGGCATCCAGTTCGAGCTTTCTTTCAGATGCGTCTTGGTATTTATTTTTCTCGAGAAGTAACTAACATTCCTGATAATGAACCTTTTACACTAGATTATCTAAGTCGCTATAAAATAAATATTAAGTTATTAGATAAGTTAATTTACAATAATGAAAGTATATCTTTATTTAAGTATTTTTACTTATCTGGAAGGTTACCTTATGGTACTTTTGGGACATTATACTGGAACACACAAGAGAGAGCAATGCAAGAAGTGACTGAACAAGTAAAAAAATATCTTCAACCTGGATGTAAAATTGAAATTAATTATATAGTCAATAATATACAGATAGTTGGTCGATTACATCAAGTGCAAAATAATGGTTTGTTACGATGGAGACCAGCTATACTAGGAGTAATAGATGGTATAACATTATGGATTGAGCATTTACTTTATTGCTGTAGTGGTGGCACAGGAGCAAGCCGATATTTTGGCCTCGAGAAATCTTCATGGTATTTTGCACCTTTATCGCCAATAGATGCTAAAAAAAATATATTATCATTACTTGACGGTTATTGCAGAGGTCGTAGTTATCCACTTTTATTGCTGCCTAAAACTGGTTGGGCATGGCTTAACGCATGCTTTCATAAAGATTCCAGTTTAATAAATAGAACTGATGTCATTCAGATAAGAGCACACAAAAAACTTTTATCGGCATGGGAAGGAGTAAGTGGTGTAACAGGCGAGAGATCAGATCCTTATATAAAGCGCATTATATCCACATTAGATAACGAGACAATCAATAAGATTCAACAAGTAGCTGAACAGTATTATTTACCGTTAATACAAAATAATTTAGTTTAAAATGTTTAGACTTATATATTGGTAATACCGAATTTACAAAATTATTAGTTATCTTATGATTTCATATGCATATTGTGATTAGGAAGCTTAATCAATAAAACAATTTTATATTTTGAGGTAAATAATGGTTAAGATATTAATGCATAAGAAATTACAATATTGGATAATTATTATATTATTATTCATGAGTACATCATTTTTTTGGTCTATGATAAATTTTAATAACAATCAACATTATGGATGGAAACCGTTATCTCAAAGTATTAATCAAAGTGTTAATGATTCACGTTTATATAAAGCAATAAAACTTGATAATGGTATGCAGGTACTGTTAATTTTTGATAAATATGCAACTAAATCTTTAGCTGCATTAGCATTGCCAGTAGGATCACTAGAAGATCCGAATTCTCAGCTTGGTTTAGCTCATTATCTAGAACATTTAGTTTTAATGGGTTCAAAAAAATATCCTCAGTCAGATAGCTTTCCTGAATTTCTAAAAAAGCATGGTGGTAGATATAATGCTAGTACAGCTTCTTATCGAACAGCATTTTATCTTGAGGTAGAAAATGATGGATTACTGCAAGCTGTTGATCGATTAGCTGACGCTATTGCTGCACCTTTATTAGATCCAGTCTACTCCGATCTTGAACGTAATGCTATTCATGCAGAGTTAACTATGGATCGTTCGCGAGATATTATTCGTATGGCTCAGATATCAGCAGAAACTATAAATCCAGCTCATCCTAGTGCACGTTTTTCTGGTGGTAATAAATATACTTTAAGTGATAAGCCAAATAGTAACTTAAATCAAGAGCGACTATTATTTTATCATCGTTATTATTCGGCTAATTTAATGGTAGGTGTTATTTACAGTAATCAACCTTTAAATAAACTTGCTAAACTCGCTGTTAATTCTTTAGGTCATATTCCAAATCGTAATGCAAGCATACCTTCTATTACAGAACCTGTAGTTACTCCTGCACAACAAGGAATTATTATTCATTATCTACCAGCACAACCGTGTAAAACATTAAGAATAGAGTATCGTATTAAGAATAATAGCGCTGCTTTTCGTAGTAAAACAGATATGTATATTGCTTATCTTATTAGTAATTGTAGTCAAAATACATTAGCTGATTGGTTACAAAAAAATAGACTAGCAGAGTCTATTATTGCAGGATGTGATCCTATGGTAGATCGTAATGGTGGAATATTTTTTATTAATGTATCACTGACTGATCAAGGTTTATCTGAGCGTGATCGTGTAATTAGTGCCATATATAGTTATTTAAAATTACTTTGTGATCGAGGAGTACAGCAAATTTATTTTAATGAAATTGCGCATGTTCTTGATGTAGATTTTAACTATCCATCGATTATTCACGATATGGATTATATAGAATCGTTAGTAGATAACATGCTACGTGTACCATTAAAAAATATTTTAGATTCGTCTTATATAGCTGATGTATATGATCCAAAAGCGATTATTACACGTTTGCACAGTATGACACCTGAAAATGCTCGTATTTGGTTTATCAGCCCTAACGAACCACATAATAAGATTGCTTATTTTGTTGAGGCACCCTATCAGGTAGAACGTATAACTAGCAAACAATTTAACCATTGGAGTCATGTAAGTAAACATATTATATTATCATTACCTAAGTTAAATCCTTATATACCAAATGATTTTTCGCTTATGCATAACCATTTAGTAAAAACCTTAAAACCAACAATGGTATTAAATGAGAAAACATTGCGTGTACTATATATGCAAAGTCATTATTTTGCTAATGAGCCTAAGGTAAATATCATTCTATCACTACGCAATAAAATAGGATATAAAAGTATAAAAGAGCATGTAATGTTCTCTTTGATGGACTATATTGCTAGTATAACACTTAATCAATTAGTGTATCAAGCATCAATTGGTGGTATTGAATTTGCAACAAGTTATAAAGATGGTTTAATTATAAAAACTAGTGGATTTACGCAGTATTTGCCACAGCTATTTATGATGTTCATAAAACGCTATAATGATTTTAATATTACAAAGGAACAGCTAGAACAAGCAAAGTCATGGTATCGCAATCAATTAGATGCTGCTAGACAAAATAAAGCGTTTGAACAGGCTATGCAACCTATTCAAGAGCTATCGATGATTCCTTGTGTACAACATAGTAAGCAATATTTATTGCTATACAAAATCACACTTAATGATATTAAAAATTATCATAATTTGTTAATTAAAGAGTCTACTCCAGAAATGTTAGTAGTTGGTAATATTAACCTTATGCAAGTAAAAGTCATAGCACAAGATATCCGTGCTTATCTTAAATGTAATGGAAGAATGTGGTGGCATAGTCAAAATATAGTACTTAAACATAAACAATTAGCTAATCTGCAGATTAAAGGTAGTAGTACTGATTCAGCTCTTTTTGCGGGTTATATTCCACTAGAATATGACGAGTTTCAGGGAATGGCACATAGTAATTTATTAAGTCAGATTATACAGCCGTGGTTCTATGATCAATTGCGTACCAAAGAACAACTAGGATACGCAATCTTTTCTTACCCATTATGCATCGGTAATAGATGGGGTATTGGCTTTTTATTGCAAAGTAATCATGAGTCTCCAGAATATTTATATAATCGTTATTTAGAATTTTATAATAAAGTTGATAAGCGCTTAAAGATATTAAAAGAAAAAGATTTCAATCAGTATAAGTTTTCATTATTAAGTCAGTTGCATCGGCATCCACAAACTCTTAATGAAGAATCTGCACGCTTATTTAATGATTTTAATCATGGTAACTTTGAATTTAATTCTAGGGAGAATCTAATGAAATATATTGCTAAACTTACAAGTCAAGATATCATAAGATTTTACCATCGAGCAGTGATGGAATATCAAGGGGTAGCATTATTATCACAAGTACTAGGTAAACATGCTCGGGGATACTATGCTACACCAAAACATTGGATAACATATGCTAGTACTGTAGAATTACAAAAAAATTGGCTATAAAGATCTCTTCATCATGATTAATATACAAAAATTAAATGCTTTAACATTACCTCTTATAGGAGAGTGCTTGATTGAAGCATCTGCTGGCACAGGTAAAACATTTACTATAGTAGCACTTTATTTGCGTTTATTATTGGGTATTAATAATACAAAAATATACCGTCCTCCTTTATCTGTGGAAAAAATTTTAGTAGTAACCTTTACTAATCTAGCTGCTGAAGAATTACGTACGCGCATTCGTAGTAATATACATGCTTTATGCATAGCATGTATACATGGTAAGAGCAATAATGCTTTATTGTCTGAATTATTGCAATTAATTCATAATAAAAATGATGCTATAAATAAGTTATTAACTGCTGAGCGTCAAATAGATCAGGCAGCCATTTATACCATTCATAGTTTTTGTCAACGTATGCTCAGTTATAATGTTCTCGAATCCGGTGTTTTATTTCATCAAATTTTCGTACAAAATGAATTACCTCTGTATCGACAAGCATGTGCTGATTTTTGGAGACGATGTTGCTATTCATTACCTCTTAATATAGCTGCGATAATCAGGCAAGAGTGGCATGAACCTAATCAATTATTAATAGATTTACAGCCCTATTTACATGGTGTATTACCAGAAATATACCAGCTGAACTTTGATAATACAACGCTAGAACAAAAACATCAGGAAAATATTAAACGTATTGATACTGTAAAGTCTCTTTGGCGTGAAGTAATGGGAAATATTAAATGCCTAATTATGGATTCCGGTGTGGATCCTCGTATATATAATAGTCATTCTATATCTAAATGGTTAATCAGTATTAATAATTGGGTTACCACAAAAACACATAATTATCAACTACCTAAAGAGATTAAAAGATTTAAACAAAATACTTTAATAAAAAATACAAAAAATAAACTAGCTCCATACAATAAATTATTTACTGCGATTGAGCAGTTATTTATAGAACCTTTATCTTTACGTAATTTATTTTTATCTCAAGCATTAAAAGCAGTGCGAGCTAATATTCAAAAAGAAAAAAAATATAATGGACAAATAGGATTCAATGATCTTCCTCAATACCTATATGAGGCTTTACATCAGCCTAATAATCATATTTTATGTAAGGCAATTTATCGTCTTTATCCTGTTGCTATGATTGATGAATTTCAAGATACAGATCGTCAGCAATATAATATTTTGCAGAAAATTTATAGTCAGTCATCAAAAGGTGCTTTATTTTTAATTGGTGATCCAAAACAAGCTATTTATTCTTTTCGTGGAGCTGATGTTTTTACTTATATGCATGTGCGTAATAAAATGAAATGTTATTATACTTTGGATATTAATTGGCGTTCATCACCTGGTATAGTTGCTGCAGTAAATAAGATTTTTTCAACAATTAAAAATCCATTTATTTTTATTGATATTCCCTTTATACCCGTTATTTCTATTAAAGATAATCAAAAATTATGTTTTAAAATAGAAGGAAATATTCAAGAAGCAATACATATATGGTTAAAACCAGGTAAAGGTTTTAGCGGTATAGAATATAGACAATCTTTAGCAACTAAATGTGCAATACAAATTCGTGATTGGTTAACTGCTGGTCAGAAAGGCACAGCATTACTTTATACTAAAAAAAAAGATCTACACGGCAATAATATCACAAAAGTTGTTGAGGCTTCAGATATTACTATTTTAGTTCGTACTAATGTTGAAGCAACATTAATGCATAATGCTTTAAAAGAACTTGCAATCCCATCAGTTTATCTATCTAATCATGATAGTATTTTTCAAACTTCAGAAGCAAATGATTTATTTTTATTATTACAAGCAATATTATCGCCACAAGAAGCACATTTATTACGTAGTGCATTGGCAACAAGATTATTTGGATGCAATGCACAACAGATTCATGATCTTAATTATGATGAAAATCAATGGGGCAAGTTAATTACTGAATTTACTATGTATCGTCAGCAATGGATTACTTATGGTATATTACCAATGCTGCATAAAATTATGGCACACAGAAAAATAACAGAAAATTTGTTAGCTAGTCAATCAGGAGAGCGTTGTTTAACAAATGTATTACATATTGGTGAATTATTACAAGAAGCATCTTTTACTGTACATAGTGCAGAAGCATTGTTACATTGGTTAGCTAAAAAAATAGATAATCTTGATATTCACTCAGATAACGAACAATTACGCTTAGAAAATGATAATTCTTTAGTTAAAATTATGACAATTCATAAATCAAAAGGATTAGAATTTCCTATTGTTTGCTTACCTTTTATTGGTAGTTATCGTGTACAAAAAAATATATTATATCATGATCGTAATAATTTCAATATAATTATTAATTTAAATAATACTCATGACGTAGTACAATTAGCTGAAGAAGAACGCCTTGCTGAAGATATTCGTTTACTTTATGTAGCTCTTACAAGATCAATATATCACTGTAGTATTGGTCTTGCTCCTTTGTTTGTTGGTAATAGAAAAAAACAAGGTAATACAGATATGCATTTGTGTGCTATTGGTTATCTTGTACAACAAGGCAAAGCAGGTGATTCAGTCATGTTGTTAAAATGTCTAAAGCTTTTAGAAGATAAAAATATTAAAATAATAAATATTTACGATCAATATCGTTCTCCTTGGGTGCCACCAATACAAGATAAAAAAAATTTGAAAAATAAAACATGCACTCGCAATATACAAGATGATTGGCGTATCACTAGTTATTCTGGATTACAACATCAAAGTAGTGTTCAACCAGTATATTTATCACCAAAGGTAGATAAAAATTTTTATAGGAATTTAGAAGAATTCAGTTTGACTGATTTTACGTCGCATACTTTTCCTACAGGTATTAAATCAGGAATATTTTTGCATAGATTACTCGAGCTATTAGATTTTACACGTGCAATAAATATTACATGGTTAACTGAACAAGTAATCCAAGCAGGGTTGAATATTAATTGGGTATCAGTATTAAAGTATTGGTTAGAGTCTATTATACATGCTCCTTTAGCAGAGCAAGGTCCTTGTTTAGCCAATATACCTCCAAATCATATGCTCTCTGAATTACAATTTTATTTATCTATTGATGAACTAATTAGTAGTACTGCATTAGATGCTCTTATTAAATATTATGATCCACTTTCATCTGAGTGTCTATCTTTAAACTTTAAACAAGTTCGTGGTATGTTAAAAGGTTTTATTGATGTAGTATTTTATTGGCAACAACGTTATTATATACTAGATTATAAATCTAATTGGTTAGGTAAGGATTACACTTTTTATACACAAAAAATAATAAGGTCAACTATGATAGAACATCGTTATGATTTTCAGTACCAATTATATTCGTTAGCTCTTCATCGTTATTTACGTCAACGTTTATATAATTATCAATACGATCAGCATTTTGGTGGAGTATTTTATTGTTTCTTGCGTGGCATAACTCGAGAACAACCATTAAATGGTATTTTTTATTGTCGTCCAGCTGCTATTCTTATAGAAAGTATAGATAAATTATTTGGTTATAAAAAAAAGTTGTAGAAAAATGATTTTTGACCTTCTTTTACGTATGGAGAAAAAAAAATATCTTCGTTCTATTGATATACATTTTGCTCGTTTAATAGCTTCTCCTAAGCAACCTCATTTAGCCTTAGCCGCTGCTCTAGTTAGTAATTATAGTTACTATGGGCATGTTTGTTTACCTATAAAAAACTTATGCATAGAAGTATTAATAATACATTTTCCAGATGTTTCTTCTGACATAACATATTTTTTTGGAAAGTTAACTCAAAAACAATGGCATATATTATTAATTAAAGAAGAAACAGTAAGTGATGGTAGTTATGTGGCTCCTCTTATTTTACAGTATAAACGTTTATACTTACATCGTTTATGGAGAGAAGAAGTACTGGTAGCACGTTTTTTTACTGATTTTCATGTATCATTACATGATAATACATTATTACTTAAAAATATTTTATCTTATATTTTCCCTTTTACAACTTTATCTAATGATCTTAATTGGCAAAAAGTTGCTACTAGTGTTGCATTAACACGTAAAGTATCAGTCATTACAGGTGGTCCTGGCACAGGTAAAACTACAACAGTAGCAAAATTGCTTACAGCATTAGTTCTTTTATATCCACAAAAAAAATTACGTATTCAATTAGCTGCTCCTACGGGCAAAGCTGCTGCTCGTTTAATATCAACATTACAAGCAATCATTAAAAGTATTAATAATACTAAAACATATGAATCTATTCCAAAAGAAGCTTATACGTTGCATCGTTTACTAGGCGTTCAGTATAATAGTAATAATATGAAGTATAATTGTAATAATCATTTGCCTATAGATGTACTCATAATAGATGAAGCTTCAATGATTGATTTATCAATGATGTCTAAAATTATTGCAGCTCTTCCACAAGAAGCACGTTTAATTTTGTTAGGTGATCAAGATCAACTATCTTCGGTTGAAGCAGGAGCAATTTTAGGCAACATATCTAGCTTTGCTAAATTTGGTTTTCGCCCAGAGCGTGCTAAAGAATTATCTATGTTATGTACTAATATAGTACCTGCAGGTAAGATCAATCCAAATATTGCAGTACGTGATAGTATTTGTTCATTAAAAAAAAATTATCGTTTTAATGTTAACTCTGGTATTCATCAATTGGCAATGGCCGTTAATGCGGGTGATATTGTACGTACTAAGAATTGTTTAAATGGGCAGTTTATTGATTTATCTTGGATGACGATGACTTGTAATAATGATTATACTAGTCTTATTAAGACTTGTGTTCAAGGTTATAGTTCAATGTTGCAATTAGTTCATAATAAAGCTGATGTAAAAACAGTGCTAGCATATTTTATGCGTTTTCGTTTGTTGTGTGCGTTACGTGAAGGTCCTTTTGGTCAATTTGGATTGAATGAAAGTATCGAAATTGCATTAATTAAAGAAAAATTAATTAATATTAATAAACATGCAAAAAATTATCAAAATTGGTATAATGGAAGACCGGTTATGATAACGCGTAATGATAGTTCACTAGGATTATTTAACGGTGATATTGGTATTACCTTTTACAATACGATAGATAATATGCGTGTATATTTTCAATTAGCTGATGATTCAATAAAATATGTTCATCCTGGTCGGTTATCAAAAGTAGAAACAGCTTATGCAATGACCGTACATAAATCGCAGGGTTCTGAATTTGAACATACATTATTAGTATTACCCAATTATTTGTCACCTCTAGTAACTCGTGAATTATTGTATACGGCAATAACCAGAGCTAAAACTCAGTTTACACTTTTTGGTCAGGATAAAATTCTTACAGCAGCAATTTGTAGTTCTCAATTACGTAGTAGTGGTTTGATAAAGAGAATGTATCTTTCCTCTTAAATATTAAGATAACTATAAAAAATAAATTTTTTATTAAAGAAACAATTGTAATGATTTTATTATACATAGTTATGTATTAAATATATGTGTTAAGCATCTTTGTAAAGATAAATCATCTAATAATTTAGTAATAAATTATAGGTAGTACAAATAATCATTAAATTAAAAAAATAACTAAGTTATACAATGTTTGATCAATATACTATATAAATAGTTATAATCTTATAATCAAGTACAATATAAAATATATGTTATATGATATATATAATAATAAAAATTTAATTTTATATAAAAATTTTAAGAAATATAGTTTCTTAATATTTTTAAGAAAAATATTATATCTTTTTTAAAAAGATTTAATAATTTTTTAAAATTATATATGTAATAGTAAAATATTAGGTAAATATTTTTGAAAAAAATTGAATATTCTATAAATAGCATACAATACATATATAATATAAATTATACTGTTATTATATTGAAATAACTTAAGTATTTTAAAAAAATATTTTTTTATTAGTGATAATTATTATCAAGTAAATTTTTTAAAAAGGATTTGATCTTATCAAGATTTTATTAACATTGTCTATCACCATGACTAATATCAAAAAATATTTAAAAATCAATTGTCTTTATTTAAGAAATAATAAAATATCCAATATATATTAATATATTTTTAATAATAAAGATAACTTAGCAACATACTTAACAAAGTATATATTAAAATAATAATAGACTTTAATAATTATTCTATAATAAGCAACATCTTACTACTAAATGAATATTTAGTATTATGAGCAAGATAAATAGTTATTAATATTATCTTGTATATTGTATTATTTTTCATATATTCACTAAATACTTTATTTAACGACTATCATTTAGATACATAGTATATATAATTTATAAAAAATTTTTATATAATTATTTAAATTGATATTATATGTAATAATTTTTTAATATAAGTATTATGACTAATTATTATAATCACTACACTAAACGTTTAATAACAGATTTATTATAATTGTTTAACTCATAAAATATTTTACATATGTCAAATCAAAATAATTTTCTTAAAAATATTTTTAATATTAATAAAAAAAATACACATGATAATCTTTTCTCAATGCCTATTCTAAAATTAGAAGATTGGACTTTTAATGAGCATATAGCTGAAGTCTTTACTGATATGTTACAACGTTCAATACCTGGGTATTCTAATATTATTGCTATGATTGGAAATTTAGCCGAACGTTTCGTTCAGCCAAACACAAAAGTATATGACTTAGGTTGTTCATTGGGTACAGCAACTATTTCTATATATCAAAATATCCATATTCAAGGATGTCAAATCATAGCTGTTGATGATTCTCCAGCTATGATTAAGCATTGTCATAGTAATGTTAATAATCTTTGTGATCAAACGTCTATAAAAATTATAGAAGCATGTATTCAAGATATTGATATTAATAACGCCTCTATGGTAGTGCTGAATTTTACACTACAATTTTTAGCACCATTAGAAAAACAGTATGTGCTAAATAAAATATATCAAGGCTTGCTACCTAATGGTATATTAGTTTTGTCTGAAAAATTAAATTTTGAAGACAAAGCATTAAATAAAACATTATTTGATATGCATTATTTTTTTAAAAGAAATAATGGTTATAGTGAATTAGAAATTAGTCAAAAATATAGTATGTTAAAAAATGTAATGTTTACTGATTCACTTAAAACCCATAAACATCGTCTCAATCAAGCCGGTTTTAAACATACAGAAATTTGGTTCCAGTGCTTGAATTTTGGATCTTTGTTAGCTTTTAAATAAGGCATAATAAAGTGATTAAATTTGATAAATTTTATAAAATTATTGCAAATAGTAAATTAAGTAATTGGCTTGAGATTTTACCAACACAGTTAACTATTTGGCAACGTTCTTCTTTGCATAGTAAATTTATATATTGGCGCAATATTGTTAAGAATCTTCCAAAAATAACACCATATTACTTAAACTTATTGAATAGTGTTAGTGCTCAAGGCAAAACTGAGCTATGTTCGAGTATTAAAAAAGATATTAAGATAATGTTACGTGCCTTAATGCCATGGCGCAAAGGACCTTTTAATTGTTATGGTATTTATATTGATACTGAATGGCGGTCTGATTTCAAATGGAATCGCGTATTACCGCACCTTTCTCTACTAAAAGGTCGTACTGTTCTTGACGTTGGTTGCGGTAATGGATATCATTTATGGAGAATGATTGGTGCTGGTGCAAAATTAGCTATTGGTATTGATCCAATGGCATTATTTCTGTGTCAATTTGAAGCAATACGTAAATTATTAGGTCAAGATCAACGTGTACATATGTTACCGTTAGGTATCGAGCAATTACCAAAACTTGCTGCATTTGATACTGTATTTTCCATGGGAGTTTTATATCATCGTCGCTCTCCATTAGATCATATTAATCAATTAAAAGATCAATTAGTACAATATGGTGAGCTAGTTATTGAAACGATTATAATAGAGGGTGATGACAATCAAATACTAGTTCCGTATGAACGTTATGCTCAAATGCGTAATGTATATTGTATTCCTTCAATTCAATTACTAATAAAATGGCTTACAGCATGTGGTTTTATTGATGTACGCGCTGTTCATACTTGCCGAACTACACCTTATGAACAGCGATGTACTAATTGGATGACAAAAAATTCTTTAGTTAACTTTCTTGATCCTAATAACCATAAAAAAACTATTGAAGGTCATCCAGCACCTATTCGTTCTATAATAATTGCTCGTAAACCATAATTAACATTATTAATAATATAGATTAAATCTTTTATCCTCGTTAATTTAAAAGATATACATTCATATTACATAAAATATAGTAAAATTTTCAATCATTTATTATCTATATAAATGTTATTATAAGATATTTAATACTAACAGTAGCATACCGTGTAACTAGTTGCTTAAATATTTATTTTATATAATATATAACATATTGATTATTATTAGTATATTTTTCTTTTTTACTAAAAAGTAATAATTATAAAACATAGAATGCTTTTATTAGTAATAATTAATAAATAATAATCAATTTATTATCACTATTGACAAAAATTTAATTTTTTAAATATTATTTAATATAATGATATTATATTTGTAATACAATGATTAAATAAAATAATTATTGATTATAATTAATTTATTTAATCTGCAGAATTTACTACAATTAAAATAATATTAATATTAAAATATGTAATATAGATATTACTTTAATTATATAAAATTAAATTAACAATTATAGTATCTTTATTATAATGATGTGTATAATATAGGTAATATATTTATATATATTAATATTTTTATTACAAATAATACTTTAAAAGTATAAAAATTATTTTATACATACTTTATTTATACAGTAAATATACAATAAGATTATATGTAATAGAATTATAATCATTAAAATATATTATCATATGATTATATAATATTAGTAAAGTATAACAAATTCATCCAAAATATATAATAAGCATAATAAATATTAATAATATTTTTTAATTATATAATAAAAATAAATGAAATTATAAAAAATATAAGTTAATTAAACTTTTTATAATTATAATGTTAAACAATAGTAATAATACAATATATATACAAGTGAAGTATAATATTATTATAATGGTAATAATGACACTTACTAAGGAGATCCTTAATGCCAATCACGGCTCGAAAGTTGTACCGTGACACTTTGAATTTTTTTCGTCATCAATTAAATACAATATGCCTTCTAGTATTATTAACTGCATTAATATCAATAATTTTAAATCATTTATTTATGATAAATGGAGATGATTATAGTATTCTAAGTCACACTGATATCTCGTATAATACAGGCATGGGATTGCAAGAGATCATTCAACAAATGACTTCTGCACAACAAAAAAGTCTTTTAAAAATTTCTCTTGCAGCTAGTTTTGCTGCCTTAATAAGTAATGTTATTTTGTTAGGAAGTATGCTAGTACTTATACCATATGCTTCTAAAGGTCAGCATCTTAGCCCATTACGTGCTATTTGTATTGCTATTCCAACTTTACCATATCTAATATTACTTATGTTTGTATGTACTGTAATAGTACAATTAGGAATGACTGCATTTATTATACCTGGTATTGTTTTTGCAATAGGCCTTTCTTTAGCACCAATAATTATGTCTAAAGAAGGAACAGGTGTTGTTCAATCTATACATATTAGTTTTCGTTTAGCATTTGCTAATATACGCTTAATTATTCCAGCAATTATTTTTTGGTTAGTTACAAAATTATCTCTTCTGATGTCATTAAAATTACTATTTACTTTACATCCAATTATTGCTATGCTAATAATAGCAGTATTAAGTAATTTAGTATCTGTATTATTAATTATATATTTATCACGTCTTTATATGCTTAAAAAATAGCAAAAATATAAATTATATTATAATAACTATCTTTATAAAGATACATTATCTTTGAAAAATAATGTTGCTGATAATTATATATTTAGTGTTTATAAATAATTTATTATCTAATCTATAATAAAATGATTTATGTAAAGAAGTAATAATTTTATCAATAAATTTATATAGTAATTTATACATAAAATTAATTATTATATTACTTATAATGTTAAAATTAAGTGTTTAATAATTTTATTTTTAATAAAAATCATTAAAAACTTAATTTTCTTAAATTTATATAGTATTTCTGAAATATTATATTAATTTATACTTTATTAATAACATTATTACTTTAATAAAAGTTTTAAAAATAAATACAAAATACTATAATTTAGTTATTTATTATGTTACAATAATATTAATTATAATGTAATACTTTTCTTGAATAAAGATATTAAGTATATATGTCGTAATGTATTAAGATTTTTATTATTTTTTATATTTATTGTAATAAATATTATATATGTAATATTTATTAACCATAACTTCATATATTACTTTGTAAGTTTATTACATTTATGTATATTTTTAATACTATTTCTCTTGCATCTATTTTTATAGATAAAATACAATCTATTTATATTATTAGTGGTGATAAATAGATAAAATAGTATTTTTTATGTTTTTATTAAATAAGTATAATACATAACTGTGCCTAAGTAATATATATTGATATATATAATTATATAGTTATTTATATTGAAAATTAATAAATTTGTAATACTATAATAATATAAAGATATTTTTTTGTAATCAATAACATTTATCTTATGCTTAAAATATCACAAAATAATTGATATATTTATTTTATAAATAGGTATTAACATTGTATGTTTTATTATTCATACATAACGATACATAATAATTATTAGAATAATATTTAATTATAGATGCATAATATAATTACTTTAGTATAGATATAATTATCTAATTTTATTTGCAAAAATTTTATTTTTATATATTTAAATAGTTCTAATATTTATTTTTATTTAAATAATATATATTATCTATAAATAATATATATATTTGCTATACCTAGTATTATAAAAATTTTTATATATAAATTTTCACTAATTATTTTTTCGAGAAAGTTATATAATGAATATTATATTAATAATAACATTAGATGGTTAAATTTTATGTCATTTTGTTTTCTGTCTTGGTAAATAATATATCAATAACTTTCAATAAAGTGATTGATATATTATTTACCAAGACAGAAACTAGAAAAAATATGTCCTAGTAAATCATCAGACGTATATTTACCAACAATCTCATTTAAAGAATTTTGAGCTAAATGTAATTCTTCAGCCAACAATTCAAATTTATAAGTATTTAATAAATATTGTTTACTATATATCAAATGTTGTTTTGCTGTTTTTAATGCCTGTAAATGACGTCTACGAGCTAAAAATTGACCTTCTATATTATTAGTAAAACCCATACTCTTTTTAAGATAATTTCGTAGTATATCAATACCTTCACCTGTTAGAGCAGACAATTTTATCAATGAGTAACCATTCATAGTAATCATATGACCCAAGGTCTCGCCTGTTATATCTATTTTATTACGTATAACCGTAATTGGTATTTTTTTTGGTAAGTAAGTAATAAAATCTGGTAAAATATTTGTAGGTTCAATAGCATTGGTAGTAGTACCATCAACGATTAAAAGTATATGATCAGCTTGATTAATTTCATTCCAAGCTCGTTCTATGCCGATATTTTCTACTTCGTTATTTGCTATACATAATCCAGCAGTATCAATAATATGTAGCGGCATATTATCAATATGTATATGTTCGTGCAAAACATCACGTGTAGTTCCAGCTATTTGTGTAACAATAGCAATATTTCGACCAGATAATGCGTTTAATAAACTAGATTTTCCTGCATTAGGTCGTCCAGCAATTACTACTTTCATTCCTTCACGTAATACATATCCTTGTCGTGCTGCAGTAAAAACTAATTGTAATTCTTCTATCACTGCATACAACTGTTCTTTTATGTCTTTATAAGAAATATGATTAATATCTTCATCAGGAAAATCAATTGCTGCTTCAATAAAAATACGCATATTTGTAAGTAATTGAATTAATCTATGAATACGTTGCGAAAAAACTCCTTGCAAAGAATTTACTGCTGAGCGAGCTGCTTGTTCTGAGCTTGCATCTATTAAATCGGCAATAGCTTCAGCTTGTGCTAAATCTATTTTATTATTAAGGAATGCACGTTTTAAGAATTCACCAGGATTAGCCATACGTACATCTTGAATCTCTAGACTATGTTTTAATAGCATATCTAACATTACTGGTCCACCATGTCCTTGTAATTCTAGTACATCTTCACCAGTAAACGATTTTGGTCCCGGAAAATATAAAGCAATTCCTTTATCTAATAAGTTACCTTTGGTATCTTTAAAAGGTAAATATTCTGCATAGCGTGGCTTAGGTATTTTGCCTAATAATGCAATGGCTACTTGTGTAACCTGACAGCCTGATATTCTTATAATTCCTATACCGCCTTGTCCTGGAGGAGTTGCCTGAGCTACTATGGTATCTAAGTGAATCATTTTATACTCTATTATCAAATATATGTAAATATATTATAAATATTAAGTGATGTAATTATTAGTGATATATATTAAATTATAACACATTATAATTATTGTTTGTCATAATTCTTTAAACCATTTTTATTAAAATTACGATATATAAGTTGTTGCTGCAAAATAGTTACTAAATTACTAACAATATAGTATAATACAAGACCTGATGGAAACCATAAAAAAAATACCGTAAATATAACAGGCATTAACATCATAATTTTTTGTTGTATAGGATCAGTTACTGTAGTTGGTGATATTTTTTGAATTAAGAACATGGTAATACCCATAATAATGGGTAAAATATAGTATGGATCTTGTGCAGATAGATCATGAATCCATAACCCGAATGATGCTTGACGTAATTCTACCGAACTAATTAACATATAATATAAAGCTAAAAAAATTGGCATTTGTATAATTAGTGGTAAACACCCACCTAATGGATTAACTTTTTCTGACTTATATAATGCTAGCATTTCTTCGCTCATACGGTGTTTATCATTTCCAATACGTTCTCTCATAGCTGAAAGCTTGGGTTGTAAAATACGCATCTTGGCTATAGAAGTATACTGTGCTTTAGTTAATGGATACATTATACCACGTACAATAAAAGTAATTAAAATAATAGAGCATCCCCAATTATTAATAAAGCTATGAATAAATTGTAACAATTTAAATAAAGGTTGAGAAATAAACCATAACCATCCGTAGTCTACAGTTAAATCTAAATATGGTGCTACAGCAGCCATATTACTTTGTATTTCAGGTCCAACCCATAAAGTTGCATATAATATTTTTTTAATTCCAGGAGCAATGATAACAGGTGCAGAATTAAAACCAATTATTGATAATTCATTATTTTTATTTGTGGTATAAAACTTATTTATACCTTGAATGTGAGGAATCCATGCAGTAGTAAAATATTGTTGTGACATTGCAATCCATCCAGCTTTAGTAGTTATGTTAAGTGGATTCTCATCAAACGCATACTTTTGATATTTATTATTACTTGAAGAATATACAGAGCCACGAAAAGTATGCAACGTAAAATTACCGCTACTATTTTTACGGTATCTTGGTAAATTAATAGACTGTTGTAACTGACCAAACATACTTAGATATAGAGATTTTTTGCTGGTATTGTGAATAGTATGGTATACTCCTATAGCATATTCACCACGTTTTAGAACAAATGTCTTAGTGTATAAGACTCCATTTTGAGATTGATAATTTAAAGGAATAATTAATTTATTCTGATCTTTAGTTAATGTAAAAATATTATGATCAGTAGTATATAAAGGAGTATAATTAGTTAAATGATCTGGATCATTATAATTCATTAGTCCACTTTTAGCTTGATAAATAAATTCTGGAGTAGTTTCTAATAATTTAAATGGTGTCTTAGCACTTAAAGTTACTGGATAGGCTAATAAGTTAGCTTCTTCTATATCACCACCAAGAGTATTAATAGAAAGAGATAAGACATCAGTATTAACTGTAATTATCTTACCTTTATTACTTTTTAATATATTATTATTTACTTCATCTGTTTTTATAAAATTAATTTTTTGTTCTGTGGATTGATTATTATTGTCTGTTTGCCATTCTTGCCAGATCATAAAAGATACAAACAGTATAGCTATGAGGAGTAGATTGCGTTGCAAATCCATCTTTAATATTCTCTGTTATCATTAAGTGTTGGCGGTACGGGATCATCGCCACCTATGTGAAAAGGGTGGCATCTTAATACGCGTTTTAATATCAACCACGTTCCTTTTATTATTCCAAACCAAAAAATTGCTTCAATACCATATTGTGAGCAAGTCGGTTTAAAGCGACAATGTGTTCCTAGTATAGGACTAATAAAAATCTGATATCCGCGTATCAGATTTATTAAAATACGTGAGACTATTAACAATGATGACGCCATAACTGTTCCAAAATATATGTCAGCTTTTGATTATTTAGTTCTTGTGCTCTCTTTCTAACAATCACCACAAAATCCATGGCAGGTAAAAAATATTGATTTAAACGAAAATATTCACGAGTTAAGCGTTTTATCCGATTACGCTCATGTGCACGTCTAATAGATTTTTTAGAAATTATAAGACCAAGTCGAGGGTGACTTAGTATATTTATACGTCCAAGTATAGTAATATAAGTAGTACTAGCTCTTTGTGGTTTTTCGAATACAAAATTAAATTGTTTTGGAGTTAGTAAACGATACTCTTTAGAAAAAGTTAATTTAGCCACAAAAAATTAACCGCATTATTTAGAAACAGTAAGATGAACGCGTTTTTTAGCCCTGCGGCGAGCAAGCACCTGACGACCATTTTTAGTTGACATGCGAGCAAGAAAACCATGTAAGCGGTTACGCTTTAATATAGATGGCTGGAACGTGCGTTTCATAATGATTTACCTAATTTACAGTAATTACTAATGAGTATTATTGTGAAAAAATGATTTTCTTAATAACATATTTTATTAAGAAAAACTAATAAAGATACAGTATTCAAGATATTATTATAAGGCAACATAGTTTAAAAAACATTTTAATAATAAAAAATATTAGTATATAGATCCTCAACTATCAATACTTTCTTAATGTTAAAATAATCAATAAAATTAATTTACATGTTAGTAGAGTATGGTCTTAGTTAAATTATTTTAAAATAAAAAATTATCTTATTATCAATAAGATATTGATGATCTAAAAATATTTTTATTGAATAACTATGATTTAAAAATATATAATTACTTTATGACTGATGCTAATTATTTAATGAATATATTTTAATTATCTATTTATCTATAGCAAGTATTATCAATAAAGCAAAAATATTCTAAATATGATTATTATTTAATATATATTATTAATATAAGTTATTATTATTTATTATATTCATAATATAAGGATGTGTATTTTCTAAAATTTTATAAAAAAGATTATACTGATTACACTAATCAGTGTTGTATTGTATTATCTTAATTACTAATTAGTTAGTCAGTAATAGTATAATTATAATATTGATACATAAGAAAATTAATCATGTATTAAATGAATTAGTTTTTAATATATTATACATTAATATTAAACATACAAAAACATGATATATCCATAAAAAATAAGTAATAGTATTATAAGATACAGTAATATTCTTTAGCAGAATAATACAGTATATATAATTAATAATGTCACATTACTAATAAAGTATATTTTCTATAAAAAATTATTTATATTTAATATTATAAAATTAAATATTTTCTTCTGATAGATTTTAAGTTACTTATTATTTGCATAATATTTAACAATATATCATCTATTACTAATTTTAAGAATATTGTTATTATAATTATTTTAAAAAATTGATTTTAACAAAGATTATTGCATAAAGTAAAAATAATCAATTTATTTTTTGATTTAATGTGTGGTTAAATTAAGTATAATGTATAATTAAAGTGTTTTGCTATATAAATTTATACTTGCGATAAGAAAAACTATATTGCTTATTATCTGTTGTATTGTAATGGATGCGTATTTTATTAACAAAATGCATTTAATAAAAAATATTTAAAATATTTATTAAATATTTTTACATAAAATATTTTTTTAATATAACACTCAATTTTTTTGTAAAAAATTTCAGTTTTATATATCACAGGATAAATTTAAACCAAATAGACGGTTGAAATTATTCGTAGTGTATTTTGTTATATCATCTAGTGATATATCTTTCAACATAGCTATATATGAAGCTATTTCTCGAACATAAGCTGGCTGATTCTGTTTACCTCGATATGGAACAGGAGATAAATATGGAGAGTCAGTTTCTACTAAAATATGATCATTAGGTATATATTTTACTACTTTACGTAGTGCATTAGCATTATCAAAAGTTACAATTCCAGAGAATGAAATATAGCAATTCATATCTAATAATTGTCGTGCAATATCGCGATCTGCAGTAAAACAATGCAAGACTCCACCACATTTGTGTATTTGTTCTTCACGTAAGATATCTAACGTATCTTTATTAGCATTACGCATATGTATAATAATAGGTTTATTTAAATCATGGCCTATCTGGATATGTTGACGAAAAGATTCTTGTTGTAAAGCAATATTGTTTTTATCGTAGTAATAATCTAATCCAGTTTCACCAATAGCAATTACTTCTGAATCTTTTGCAAGATCAGATAGTTTATTAATATTATAATTGTCTGTTAAATATAATGGATGAATTCCGCAAGAAAATGCAACATTATTACGTTGTCCAATTTGCTCACGCATTATTATATATCCAGATAACGTGGTTGATACTGCGAGAACAAAACCCACATTTTGAGATTTAGCATTTTCTAAAACATTTTCTATACTCATATGTAATTTTATATAATCTAATTTATCTAAATGACAATGTGAATCTACTAAATACATAATATATAACCTATTAAACAATTTCATTATAGTATGCTAACTACATTCTGTAAAATTTTTATTCCATAAACATAGTTGATGTGTAAGCATAAGTTCACGATTCAATCCAATGACTGTTAGAAGTTGATGTCGGCAAAAGATACATTGTTTTAATTGTTGATGCAACTTCTTATTTGTTTGTATCATAGATAATTGATGTATTAATGGTTTATAATCTAAATTATCTAGTGTGTTTGTAATACCATGTTGTAATTTAATAGTATCTAATAAAAAAATACATAACCATGTTAAAGCATGGTTTACATTATCATGATTAAGACATGGCAATAATTGCATCCATTCGCGTTTAAGAATAGCTTTCTGTAATCCTTGTACAAGATTATTGCGTTGCTTCCATATATTTGGTTCAAGTATCTTTAATG
Organism: Candidatus Profftia lariciata; assembly: GCF_020541265.1. Taxonomy (GTDB): domain Bacteria; phylum Pseudomonadota; class Gammaproteobacteria; order Enterobacterales; family Enterobacteriaceae; genus Profftia; species Profftia lariciata. The sequence goes on from NZ_CP045925.1 coordinate 485,668, forward strand.
CAGCAATAGGAGCGCCACTAGTTAAATGTAACGCTGTACGTATAGTTATATCATTGCTTAATTGTTGTTTATGTAACCAATTTATACTTTGATGTTCGCAGGGTATCGGTATATAAATATAAAAACAACGACTACGTAAAGTTATGAGTAAATGAGCTGGATTACGAGTACCTAATAAAAAATAAGTTTGTTCTGGCGGTTCCTCAAGGGTTTTTAATAACGCATTAGTAGCTGATTCTGTTAGTATTTCTGCAAACGGTACATAAATTACTTTAGCCCCATCTTGTTGCGCATAAGTATATAGTTTTTGTATGACTTGACGTACTGATTCAACACCTAAACTAGATTTATTTTTTTCTGGCTGTAGATAATAAAAATCTGGACATGTTCCAGATAACATTAAAAGACAACTATGACACTTACCACAACTTTTATCTCCTTGCGGTCGTTGGCACATAAGCCAGCGACCAAGTGCATACATTAATGCATCATCGCCACACCCATCTAAGGAATGCACTAATAAAGCATGATGTCCTCTTCCAAGTTGATATTGCTTTAGTATTTGACGGTATATTTTATTTAACCATGGATACCAGTTCATTGACTTTGCTCTTTTTGATGCAACCATGATTGCAATATAAAGCTAATAGCAGAAGTTACCTTAGGCAAGGATTCTGCTGCATTAACAGTAAAGATGCTTTTGTCTTTTTTAGCTAATGTTAAATAACGAGCACGTATACGCTCAAAAAAATCTAGAGATTCTTGCTCTATACGGTCTAAAGATCCACGTCGTCGCGCACGTTCTAAACCTATTATTGGTGGTAAATCTAAATATATTGTTAATTCTGGATTTAAATTACCTAAAACTATATCATGCAGTAATTGCATTAGTCGATCATCAATACATCGTCCTCCTCCTTGATAAGCTTGTGAAGAAAGTTCATGACGATCTGCTACTACCCATGCCCCCCGCAATAATGCTGGCTTAATAATATTATTTACTAATTGCACACGAGCGGCGTATAACATAAGTACTTCTGCTATATAATTCAATTTATCTTTTTTAAATTTTTTCTTAACTAGTTTACGTATCTCTTCAGCTAATTGAGTACCACCAGGTTCACGAGTAGATACTATATCTTTAATACCTTTTTGATGTAGTATATTAATTACAGTATTACATGCTGTCGTTTTACCTGCTCCTTCTAGTCCTTCTATTACGATAAACTTATTTGTCATTACTTCTCCATAATATCTTTTCAATATTATTGTGTAAGATTTAAGTATTATTGTATAAATTAATTATAAATACGCATATACTTTTGCTCTTAAAAATATTAATAAAATATTATCTATATAAATTTTACTATTTTACAAAAATATTTTTAATAAAAAAATAGTTTTTTAAGATATTAATTAATATATTATCACTTTACTTAAATTATTGATCATGATATATTTTATTGAATTTTATTACGATAAACAATTTATTAATAAAACATTCAGATATTAATTATAATTATCTTTTATTAGTCTCTGGATAATAATTAGTCACAAAGTAAATATTAAAAATAAATTATATATAATATATCACATATATTGAATATAATTTATATGATTAATATTATATTATTTTATTATTAATAGATAAAAGAAATATTAATATAATATTTTATTCTTATCAATAAGAAATGAAAGTTATAATACTATTTTAGTAATAAAAGATTATATTTGTATTATTGATTTTAATAAATTATATAATTCTTTTATACTTTATACTTGCATAAAATTTTAAAGTAATACAAGAATTATGCTATGAGTTGCTTTTAATAATTCAAGTAGTTATCTTAATTAACTATTACATGTATAACATAAGATACATCACTGAAATAATTAATTCTTTGAATTTTTTATTAAAAATTAATTAAATAATTAATATTATTACTTTAGATATATTATACTTAGAATAATTATTATGAAAATATTAAAAATAAATAATATACCTATAATACTTATATAAAAATATAAAAAAATATTTTTAATATTATAGCATCTTATAATAAAATATTTATGGTTAATTTTATTATCATAAAATACGATATATAATATTTTAAATATTATTATCTCGTAATAACTTGTATTATTATATTATAGATATAATCTGATATCCTTGATTAAATCATCATATTATGATTTCTTAATTAAGAAAGTAATTATTTTATCGCAATATGTAAATAGATATATCTTACTATTTGTTAATATATATAGATCATCTATAACACAGTAATCATATATAGTAATCTAATTATCAATATTATATAGATAATACTAATCATTGTGAATGCAATTAATATAATAATACCTTTAATAATTAATTTAATTACATAAATTAATATGTTTAAATAAAATTTTTTATTATTTTTGAATAAATATTCAAATAATATTATTAAATATTTTTTTAAAAAAATTTTATATTTTAATATATTTTATTTACTGTTTATTAATATTAATTATTTATAAATAAATCATAATATTTATATATAGTTATGTGAATCAATAGATCTTTTTTATAGTTCTTATTATTGAATATCTAAGTATAATATATATTACATATAGTAATATAATAAAATTATAGTATATTACAAAATATTTATTCAATCTCTAATAATTATCGATACAATATACATGATTTATTTTTAATGAAATATATTATTACTATATTTTTAAAAATAATTCTATTATATAGTAAATAGTTTTAAGATTTTATATTGAATTAATAATATTTATAGTTAATCTATAATTATTAAAATTAATATTAATAAGTTAGCAATTAATTTTATAAAAAGTTTTAAGTAATAATAGACTTAAGTTATTTCATATAATTTTTCATAAAGATTACCTATAGGAGAAATTATTAATGTCATCGTTAACTAAAGAAGCAGCTCAAATTCATACCATGCTTAAAGAATGTGGATTAGAAAATCCGCTACAAGAAAAAATATTAGATCTTGAAATTCGTACGCAAAAAATTAAAAAACACATAACAGAGATTATGCAATTACTGCATTTAGATTTATCAGACGACAGTTTAATAAAAACTCCATATCGTATTGCTAAAATGTATGTTGATGAAATTTTTTCTGGCCTTGATTATGCAAATTTTCCAAAAATAACAATTATAAAAAATAAAATGAAAGTTAATGAAATGATAACAATACGGGATATTACATTTACGAGTACTTGTGAGCATCATTTTATGAGTATTGACGGTAAGGCCAATATATCTTATATTCCACATGAATCTATTATAGGCCTATCTAAAATTAATCGTATTGTACAATTTTTTTGCGCATCGTCCACAGATACAAGAACGTCTAACTCAACAAATTTTAGTTACTTTACAAGTTTTACTTGGCATTGATAATGTAGCAGTGTCTATTGATGCAAAGCATTTCTGTGTTAAAGCACGTGGAGTTAGAGATACAACTAGCACAACTAATACAGTTTCTTTAGGTGGTCTTTTTAAATTTAGTAATAATATACGTCAGGAATTCTTACGCACAATAGCACATCATTATTCATGATGACATCTTTAATTCTTACCAAATCCATAATTATCTTTTATGTATAAATATCTATAATACTAGCTAACATTGTATTTAATGTATTAAATTTGAATAAAACAGATAATACCTTTATAATATGCATTATTTGGTTTTATTATTATGGGTATTAATAAATTAGCCATGATTATTATTGTAGATTAATTGTATTTATTATATTATTATTTACTAAATAAATATTCAGTTTTTTAATATTAGATCTTTACAAAATATATTGATTTTAATAAAATTGAAAATTAAGATCATTAATGAATTTAATATATTTTTCCAGCTTATATTTGATATATGTTTATGATTATCTTATTTATTATTTGATTAATGTAGTAATAACATAACATAATGTATATTGATTTTTCAGAGATAATATTGTAATTTTTATATAAATATTAATTATATAGTGATAAGAATAAATTTGCATATATCAAAAATATGTTTAAAAATTTTTTATATTCATTGAGAAAATATTAAATAATTATTTAATTATAAATAAATTTATATAACAAAAATATATATTTTGCTTTATATATTTTAGAAAAAATAAAAATGCTTTATCAATAAAAATAAGAAAAAATTATAAATATATCAATTAAATAAAATATTTATTTTTTATACTTACAATATATATGACTGCAATTCTAAAATAATAATATTTATAGTTTATTTCATTATAAATTAAAATAATTATTATATTAATAATCTCACTATCTATCATTAATTTCAATCATTGATTGTAGTCAAATAAAATTTTTTATAATTAGTAATAAATAAATATCAGTAATATTGTGTTATTAACATATAATAAAATTTGTTTATTAAACGGCATATAAAATGCAATAACACATTATTTATATGATTTAATCATTTAAAAAGTAAGATCTATCATGATAAAAATAAATACTATTAAATATATACATCATTATAAATGATATATTAAATAATATGTAATTCATTGAAGACAAATTCATAATAATTATATTGAATAGATTAATTTAGTTTGATAAAATATTTTTTATTTATTAAAAATAATTTTTAGTACATTATATTATAAAGATATAATATAATTAAACTATAATAGTTATTATAAAAAATATAGCATAATATATTATCTAATAATTATTACAAATAATATTTTCATTATATATCTCACTGAATTATTTATATGTCTATTTTAGTAAAAAAAAATCCTTTTTTAAGAAAATAACAAACATTTTTATAAAAAAATACTCTTCAATATATTGTATCTATAAATATCAATAAATATTATATTTTTGGTATTGGTTTTTTCAATCAAGGTTATATTTTAAATATAAGTATAATATTTTTTATTAATAATGTTGTATATTAGCTAAATTAAGATTTTTATATTACAATATTAAAAATTTATTATATATAATTTTTTCTTTTAAGATGTATTAATATTTTGATAAAATAAACTAAATTGTAATTATTTTAGTTAATTTATGGCTTTGTTATTATATGTATTTAATTTCTTATTTTAATTATTTAATATAGTTAATGAGCTTTTAAAAATTAATATATGTACAAAATAATTATTACTAACACAAGAGTATATCTATAAAATAGATAAAATATTATTATTGATATACATAACATAATTAATATTTTATTGTTTATATTTTACATTAAGCTAAAAGATACCTGTATCTATATTTTATAAAATAATTATATAAATTATATTTAAATCATATAATATGTTTTTTAAAAAAATATTAAAATATTGTTAACTAATAGAATTATTAATATCACAATAAAATATACATTAAATATTTTTATTGAAATAAATTATTATTATCAATATATTGATATATATTGATTGTAACTAATAAAATATATAAAATAATCTTCATTAACAATGAATGAGAACTTAAATATGTATTATTTAAACATTAATAGAGTTACTATATATGAAATTTTAACATTTTATACCAGATACCTTAATTGTTCTTCTGCGAAATTGTTATTACTTAAATAAATAAAATATTATTAGTCAATAAGCGAATATCATAATGAATGCCACAAAACCAATATTAAACTTATTAACTAAAACGGTAACTTATTGTAATAATCCAACAGCACTCTTTCATCAGTTATGTGGACATCGTACAGCTACTTTACTTTTAGAGTCAGCTGAAATTGATAACAAACAAAACTTAAAAAGTTTGCTTGTTATAGATAGTGCATTAAGAATTACGGCTTTAGGACGTAACGTTACTATTCAAGCTCTAACTAACAATGGTTGTAGTTTATTACCATTATTAGATAGAGCTTTATCTCTAGAAGTTAAAAGAGATATGCAACAAAATAAGTTAGTTTTATATTTTCCTGTTATTAACACACTACAAGATGAAGATACTCGTTTAAAATCATGGTCAGTATTTGACGCATTACGTATTTTACTTACATTAGTGACCGTTCCAGAGCAGAATCGCGAAGCGATATTTATTGGAGGATTATTTTCTTATGATCTTATCTTAGAATTTGAGAATATTCATCTACTTAATAATAATAAACAATCTTTAGATTTTTGCTTTTATATGGCAGAAACGTTATTAATTTTAAATCATCAAAATCATAGTGCTCATTTACAAGCATCTATTTTTACTAGTAATATAAAAGAAACTAAACGATTAGAAAAACGTTTACAACAGTTAGCTGAAGAAATACAATATGAAACTAAACCTATAACACATCATAATATTGAACACATGCAGTTACGTTGTAACTTAAGTGATGAAGATTTTAGTATAGTTGTTAGTAAATTACAACAAGAAATTCATGAAGGTGAGATATTTCAGGTAGTTCCTTCACGTCGTTTTATTCTTCCTTGTCCATCACCTCTGGCAGCATACCATACTCTAAAGCATACCAATCCTAGTCCTTATATGTTTTTTATGCAAGATGATGATTTCTCTTTATTTGGTGCATCGCCTGAAAGTGCATTAAAATATAATGCTAATAACCGTCTTATTGAGATATACCCAATTGCTGGTACTCGTCCACGAGGACGTTATGATAATGGAGAATTAAATCATGATTTAGATAGTCGCATAGAATTAGAAATGCGTACCGATCATAAAGAATTAGCAGAACATCTCATGTTGGTTGATTTAGCGCGTAACGATTTGGCACGTATCTGTGAACCAGGTTCAAGATATGTTGCTGATATGACTAAAGTAGATCGTTATTCTTGCGTCATGCATTTAGTTTCGCGTGTTGTGGGAATTTTACGTAATGATTTAGATGTTCTACATGCTTATCAAGCTTGTATGAATATGGGTACACTGAGTGGAGCACCAAAAATTCGTGCTATGCAATTAATTTATAAAGTTGAACAAGATCGTCGTGGTAGCTATGGTGGTGCTGTTGGTTATTTTACTGCACATGGCGACCTAGATACTTGTATTGTAATTCGTTCCGCTTATGTTAAAAATGGTATCGCTACTGTTCAATCTGGTGCAGGTGTTGTACTAGATTCCTTGCCACAATCTGAATCAGAAGAAACTCGTAATAAAGCTCGGGCAGTTTTACGAGCTATTGCCATTGCTCATAATGTTAAAGAGGTATTCTAATGGCTAATATTCTTTTGCTTGATAATATTGACTCTTTTACTTATAATTTAGTTGATCAGTTACGTAATAATGGTCATCGGTTAATAATATATCGCAATCAAATTCCTGCTCAAGTCATTATTAACAAAATATTTGCAATGAAAAATCCTATTTTAATGTTATCTCCTGGTCCAGGAGCACCTTCTAAAGCAGGATGTATGCCCGAATTAATAAAAAAATTATGTGGTAAATTACCTATTATTGGAATTTGTCTTGGGCATCAGGCTATAATTGAATATTATGGTGGACTAATTAAGCAGGCAGATGAAATTTTACATGGTAAAGCTTCTCTTATAGAACACGATGGAATAGGCATGTTTAACGGTTTACCATCTCCGTTACTAGTTGCACGCTATCACTCTTTAGTGGGTAGTAATATTCCTTTAGTATTAACAATAAATGCTTCGTTTAATAAAATGGTTATGGCTATCCGTAATGATAATGATCGTGTATGTGGATTTCAATTTCATCCTGAATCCATTTTAACTACTCAAGGAACACGTTTACTGGAGCAAACATTAAGGTGGTCTTTACTATAAAACATTTTTAATAAAAAATAAAATAAATAATTTATATACAAATATTAAATAAATTGTTTATATGTTAAGAAAATAGTTAATTATAAATTAATTGTATTTAGTAAAGTAATATATAATTAAAATTATGTTATTTTAATACCACATTAGTAAATAAATAATATTTTATAGATGCTTCGCTTGAATATATCAAAGATATAATAACATTAATTTATAATAATTAAAAATTATTATATACATAATTATAGTTAATAATTTAATTTATTAAAATTAAAAATAATTTTTATAAAAAATTAAGCTTGCTATTTATTGATAAAAAAGATATTATATAACTTAACATATATGTATTATATATAATATATTCTGATCCTTAAGAAGAACATTCTAAATATAAAATAATTTTTTATGAAATAAATGTGTTTTATATATTAGTTGATTAATTTATTATATTTACCTTTTTTATATACAATAGATTTTTATTTTTTAGAACATATAAGGTAATTATTAATAAACCTTATCAATGATTTATATAATATTTTATATATTAATATACATTTATAAGATAAATATATTATTGATATATAAATTAATAATAATCTATATTTATAGTGTATAATAAATAATTTTTGGATTAATATCCAATAAAATAATTAATATATTTATATGTTTTTATAAATTAAATAATTTACTTTGTATTGAACTATTTTGCATGATTTATTTATAATTATTTTTATAAAAAGTGAATAATAAACAAGTCCTTTATTACCATTTAATATATTTTATGTATTTATGAATTGTTATATAATTTCTCATTAATATGCTATATAAGTTGCTTATTATATTAGATGTCATATATTATTTTAATAATAAATATCAAACATACTATTATAGTAATAATGTTGTATAAAAAAATTATATAAATAGTAAAATTTTTTTTAAATTATTAATACTTATTAAATACAATAATATTTTAAATTTAAAAAATTATTTAACTATTGAATTATCTAATTTAGATGATTTCATAAATAATTATATATTTAAATCAATGATATAATAATTAATTCATTATTTTTATGATTAATAAATTATTATTAAATAATCTACTAAAATTTATATTAATACTATATTTAGTCTATCATAAAAAACATCTGTGTTATATATGAATAATATTTTTTTATTTTAAATATAATTTACTTATTACATGTTAAAGAAATACTAAAAATTAATATACATTTGATTATATAGAAATATTTCATAATATATTACTTGATATTGTATAATAACTAAATATAGTTTCTTATATTTTACTTGATAAGTATAGATATATTATCGTGATAATAAACATATAAATATTTTATAAGTATATTATTCTTTAAAAGAATACTAATATATAATAGTAATTATATATGATCTAATTGCATAGATATATTTATTCTTTTAAGAGAATTATAAATAATTATATATTTTATATTATATATTTATTATGCTTGATAAATTTATATCATTTAAGAATAATAGTAGTAAATAATAATTTTATTAAAAATAATATTATTATTGATATTATTTAATATAAATTTATATATATAATTATATTATTATAACTAAAATATTATTTAGTTATTAAAGATATTAGAGTAATCAATCATGAATATATTATATTGTACGATTTTCTTGCATAATGATGATATTTCTATATAACTTTACACTTAATATGAGAATATAATTATATTATTTTAGATGCAAACAATTAAATAATATTAAATATTATGATAATCTATACAATCTTTTTAGTTAGTGTTTTTCAAAGAATTTAAATATACTATAAAGTATAATCTACAATAAAATTTTTTTATTAAAAATTTTTATTTAATCAATCTAGCAATAGAATATAATATAATATAAATTAAACAGCAAGACTTTTAATAAAAATTTTATACTATATTATTGATAATACTTAAAATAAATACATTATATAATTATGTACGTTTATATAACAATAGATTTTAAAAATATAACTATAGTCCAATAATCATTGATTAATGATCACATTAATTTAATTAAATAAATCTTACTCTTCTTAACATAAGGCCGAAAAAATATGATAAATAAACGTAATTCTTATACTCAATCAGACCTAGAAGCTTGTGGACGAGCTGAACTATTTGGGGCTAGTGGTCCACCATTACCATCGGGAAATATGCTTATGATGAATCGTGTTGTAATAATGTCTGAATATGGTGGTAACTATAATAAAGGTTATATAGAAGCTGAATTAGATATTCAGCCTAATCTTTGGTTTTTTAGTTGTCACTTTATTAATGATCCAGTCATGCCAGGATGTTTAGGATTAGATGCTATGTGGCAACTTGTTGGTTTTTACCTTGGATGGCGTGGTGGTAAAGGAAAAGGACGTGCTTTAGGTGTAGGAGAAGTAAAATTAACTGGACAGGTTCTTCCTACAAATAATAAAGTAACCTATCGTATTCACTTTAAACGTGTAATAAATCGTCGCTTAATTATGGGTATGGCAGATGGTGAAGTATTAGTTGATGGAGTGATGATATATAATGCTACCGATCTTAAAGTTGGATTATTTAAAGATATCAGTTTATTTTAATACAATACTATAAATTTATTAAACTATAAAACATTAATTTATATTGATTTATAGTTATATAGATTATTCATATAAAATACTTATTATTAATAAATAAGAAAATTTTTAAAAAAAATCATTTTAATATAGTCGCTATATTCTTAATAAAAATACTATTTTTAAATTAATAGATTATACTTTAGAAAATATTTTGACATTTACAAAATAACACCGTTAATTCATTTTTTCTATTCAAGAATATTATGTTAAAATAAAAATAAAATTTTTTTGTTCATTGATGATTAAAATAGGTAACACATGTTTTTATAAAAAATCAAAATATATATTTTATATATAGTATAATGCATCTAAAATAAAAAGTATATGGTAAGTTATTAGAATACTTTTTATTCATGTTAATATATATAAATATATTAATTAACATGAATTGTATTATTATGTATATAATTAAATTATACATGCAATTAGTAATACTATTTTTTTACAAAAATTATAATAAATAAAATTATTTTTTATATTAAAAATATTTATTTTACTATATAAGTAATTTTAATTATTAGATATATAATACAATTTATATATAATTACTTACATATATTCATATGTATAACAGATTAATACATATTTAATATTACTTTAATAAAAATATTACTATTAGTATAATTTTAAGATTTTAAGTCATAATATATTAATAATATATTATTACAATATTAATAAAAATATATTTTCATTAAACAAGTTATCTAAAAATATTTATTATATTAATTAATATTAATAAATTCATTTTTTAAAAAAATATTCATGTATCTTGATAAAATTGTAAATCTTAAATTTATTAGTAATTAATTATAAATATAATAAAATATTCGTTATATAAGAAACATATATTATTTTTTAAATAAATAATATCATTTAATGATAACTTTTTTATTTATTAATACAAGTAATACTAAAAATGTATTTTTTATATATCTAATATATTATCTTTTATGATATCATGATACATTATATTTATTTTATATTAAAATATTTTTATTTAAAATAATAAAATAATTATCAAAATTATTGAAATAAATATTTCTTGAATAGTAATAATTTTATTATATTATAAAACATAGATAAAATAATTTTTTTTATTTAATAATTTATCATATTGATCAAAATAATTTGATATAGTAAAATACAAGATACTAAGTTATAAATTAATTATTATGATATATAAAATATTTTAAATATTATTGATTATAAGATCATATCAGTAAGAAATACATTTTACTTAAACAAATAATATTTCATCTATTAAATATTATTATAATTATAATAAATGTTAATTGTTAGTATTTAGTAACACTTATATTAATAATTATTGTATATAATATTTTTATCATTATTAATTAATAAACTTTTCTAAAATAATTTCATTAAATTGATATGTTTATTGGCAATAAAATATTATGTATATAACTTATATAGTAATATGTTTATATTGTCATAATAATTAGATTATAAAATTATGGATATTATGATAACAAATAATTTCTTTACAATAAATAATAAATTTATTAATAGTTAATCATATTACGTGTGATATATTGAATAGTATTTATTAATTTGCATATATAATACTTGAAACTAAAATAGTTTTTATAATTATACTATAATAATTTTATTTTTTATGTATACAATATCTTTTATTAGACCATTGATTATCACTCATAGATGATAATAATATTCATATATCTTGAAATGCTATCTAAAATTATAATTATAGCATTTGAAATTCAGCCCAAATAGGTGCATGATCAGATGGTTTTTCCATATTATGAATATCATAATCTATCCCAGCATTAATACAACATTGAGCTAATGATTTACTAGCTAATATTAAATCTATACGTAAACCATTATTTTTATCAAATCCCTTAGAGCGATAATCAAACCATGAAAACTTATCATTACATTTAGGATATAATTGGCGATAAGTATCAATCAGTCCCCACTGCATTAAAGAATGCATCCACTGACGCTCTTCAGGTAAAAATGAACACTTACCATGCAACAGCCAACGTTTGCGTTGTTTTTCACCAATACCTATATCATTATCAGTAGGACTGATATTCATATCCCCCATAATAATTAATTGTCCTATTGGTGTTTGTTCTAGTTTCAGGTAATTACATAAATCTTGATAAAATTTTTGTTTTGTAGAAAATTTAATATGGTTATTACGATTTTCACCTTGTGGAAAATAACCGTTAATAATTGTAAGTATCCCAACAGGAGTTAAAAAATTAGCTGTAATAATACGACGCTGAGCATCTTCCTTATCATGCGCAAAACCTTTAATAACTGATATAGGATATTTTTTAGATAACAAAGCAACGCCATAATATTTTTTTTGACCATGATAAAACATATAATAACCTAAATGCTTTAAATCATTTAATGGAAACATATCATCGTGTACTTTAATTTCTTGCAGACCAATAATATCAGGTTGATATTTACTAATAATAGCTTTTAATTGGTGTATATGAGCACGTAATCCATTAATATTAAAAGAAATACATTTCATAAATACATCCTATATAAAAAATATTGTTTAAGGCATATCATTAAATAAATAGTAAACATATAAATTTATCAAAAATATTTTAATAAATACAGATATCAATATATTTTGATTATTTTATTAAAATAAAATTGAAAATAATCTTAATTTATGTTTAATAGAATTACTATATAATAACTAGATAAAAATTTATTTTTATTATTTTATTAATACTTACTATAAATCAGTATGTATTCATTAATGTGAATATATTCATATAATATTTATTATTATAAAATTATTTTAGAAGAAATAGTATTATTTTAAATAAAAAAATTATAATTAATAATGCAGTGATTATGATAAAATATATGTTTAACTGTATTTTAGAGATACATTATACTACGCGTAATCTTCATAAGTTACAATGTACTATGTACTTTATTTGTTAATCTTTACTTAATGAGAAATTAGTATAATACTATTTATTAATATATTTGCCTATATTATCTTTAATATTTACTATAATATATTTATATCCTATTTTTTATTTATTTTATAATAAATATATAATTTTAAAAAAATTACTATTATTCTTTTAAGAATGAAAATATATTTTTTATATAGTATAAAATCATCTGTAATTTTATTATTAACAACAATATCATTATTTTATATAAAATTTTCTTTATTCAAACACAATCTATTAGATATATCTACTAGTTAAAATATAACAATATTTCATCATTATGATATATTTCATAGTATTTTAAAATTGATCTTTCATTTTCCGTAAGCGAGCAAAAATTTCCCAAAGATGATTTGGTTTGTTACCTAATCTATAATTTAACTCTAAAGCATTATCATAACAACGTAGAAAAGGATTTATTTTTTTTTCTATACTTAACAAAGAAGGTACACTAGCTTGATTATTTAATCGTAATTGATTAATTTTCTTTTGATATTGTTTGATATATTGATTTTTTGATAACACGGATCTTGCAAACTTAAGATTTAATTGAGTGTATTCATGAGCACAGCAAATTAATGTATTATTAGGAAGTTGTGCTATCAGTTGTAAAGAGTAATACATTTGTTGTGGTGTACCTTCAAAAATACGTCCGCAGCCTGCTGAAAATAAAGTATCTCCACAAAATAAATAAGGCATAGCATAATAAGTAAGATGTCCTAAAGTATGTCCTGGTGTATGTAATATCTTAAAAACTATATCTAATATAGTAATTTTGTTATATTTTATTATTGGACGATTACAACCTTTATTGATAGTTTCTAAAGGTCCGTATACAGGAATATCAGGATAGTGTTGTAAAATATCACTAACTCCTCCTACATGATCATCATGATGATGAGTTAGTAATATTGCTTTAAGACTAAGATTATTTTTCTTAAGGCATTGTAATACTTGGGGTGCTATTCCAGGATCAATGATTATACTTTCACGTTTAATATTAAATAATAACCAAATATAATTATCTTGCATAGCAGTAATTCTTATAAGATTCATAATATTAATTTTTTATTAAAAATAATTTTATAACGATAGGTAAGAGACCAATATAAACTTAATAATAAAGTATTTTTTCTTTATTATCCTATATAAAATTTAATAATAATCTTACAGATATAAATCTATAATTAATATTTTTTAATAAATAAATTATATGTATAAATATTTTATATGTTAATTCAACTTGCTTGATTTTTAGTTGATCTATAAAATATTAATCTTATTAAAGAATAATAAATAATTTATTTAATAAGACATTAATAAATTTTTTTAATATAAAAAATAAAATAATTTTTTTTATTATATAATATATTTGGTTATAAGTAGCTATATTTTATATATTAATTGATTTTGATATTTTTTAAAAAAATTTAATATTTATATATGAATATATATAATAATTCTTAAATTACTCTTTATTATGACCATAATAATATTTTTTTAAAAAATTATCTATATAACTTTATAATAATAATTAAACTATTGTATTATTACTATAATATACTCTTCTCATGAAATAGTCATTAGCAAGTAAATCATTGTTAATCTATCATTATAAATTTAATTTTCTGTTATTGAATATTTATATAACTAAGAAATTTAATTTGTATTAATATTGGGAATATATAAACTAAATAAATAATATATTGCAACATAAATATGTTATTATTAAATATTTAATAGATTAAATAAACTAAAGCATTTATGTTTTTCGCTAAAAATACATATTTTAGTAAGCAATATTATTATTTTATAATGATTTTTAATAAATATTTTATAAAAATATTATTTATAATATAAGATATATTATTATTAATTTTAATATATTAATCTAATATAGAATAATAATCATAATTAGTGCAATATTATTTAATTTTAATTTTCTTAAATACCTTAATTCTTGCAGAAGAAAATATATTTTTAATCTCATTGTATAGATAAATTTATATATCTTATGTAAGACATAACATATTGATATCAATAAAATAATATTTTATTTTAACTATATTGATCTAAATTTTATAAAATTATTACATTAATAAATGTATTTATAAATTAATTTAACTTGAATATTTTTTAATATAAAAAAATATTATTTTTATGTTATTTGAGTATTAAACTATAATATATAATATCATTTTAATTTACTAAAGTATTAAAATTATACAAGCATCTTATTTAAGATATTCATTTTTAGATGAATATATTAAAATTTCATTAAATTAATCACTTTAGTAATAAATAAGTAAATATCATTGCTTTTTATCTGGTTGATAACCATCATCCTTTTTTTTTGGAAAATTTGCAGCAGTTCGTGCTAATTCATCGCAGCGTTCGTTATTTATGGATCCAGCATGCCCTTTGATCCATATCCATTCAATGGTATGTTCTCGTATAGCTAGATCAAGACGTTGCCATAAATCAACGTTTTTTACAAGTTTTTTATCTGTTGTTTTCCAATCACGTTTTTTCCAATTATGAATCCATTGGGTAATACCTTGACGTAAATATTGACTATCACTGTACAATACTACCGCACATGGATTTTTTAGCATTTCTAATGCTACAATAGCAGCCATGAGCTCCATTCGATTATTAGTTGTAATATAATACCCAGAACTTAGTATTTTTTCGTATTGTTTATAACGTAAGATAGCACTATATCCACCTGGGCCTGGATTACCCAGACAAGAACCATCAGTAAAAATATCAACCTGTTTTAGCATATCTATTAGATAAATTCTCAGTCAAAACCTTAATAATGACATAAAATATACTATGAATACATAGAAATAATTAATAAATTGCTTGTAAATCAGGTATAAGATATGCTAATAACTATATTTATGTATTAATAAAGTTATTTAAAGTAATAAATATTTTTATAGTTTATATAAAAAGAAAGTATGATAATTTTGTTTAGTTAGCATTATCCTGTTGATATAAAGAATAATTTTATATTTAATTAAATAGTATTTTTTGCTATAAAATAGCATATTTATCAATAGTATATATGTAATATATTATATGATAATTATCATATATTGTATAATATTATGAATAGAATAGAGTTAAATAATATAAATAAAGTAAAAATTTTATATAAAGATATTCAGTAAGATATAATGTCCTGCATACATAATATATGTTATCTTCAATAAATATCTATAATATGACTTAGTAAAAAAATAATATAATTTTTTATAACATTACATATAAAAAATTGTTGTTGATAATAAGAATACATGATTTATAAAGTATAATATTTATTTATTATAAAAAATAAATAATTAATTATTGATAATTAATATAATAAAATTATATAACTAAATATAAATACAATAACATAAAATATAAGCTATATAGTAAATATTTTTACTAAAAAGTTTATTAACTTGGTAAAGTTCTTATAAATTTGTTCTTGAATAAGAAATAATAAAATATAACAAATATTTATTAATATGTGAATAATGAGTTGTTATTTAAAGAAAATCATTTATTTTATTAATTTTTAATTAACACAATAATAATATATAAAAATATTTTGTTATAAACATTAATTGATTAATTTCTAATAAAAAATATTTGATACATGTTTTAAGAAAATTTATATAATGAATAATATATTAACATTATTTTTTATATATCATAATTACTTATAATCAACAGATATTTTTATGTGAAGATTACGAATGTATAGTTTTTAAAAAGAATTAAATACCTATGTGATAATATACTTCTTATTGTTGATAATTACATATACTATATATAAAAAATAAAAATATTTCATTTTTGATTATATTCATAAAAATCGCAATATATTATTGATTAATAATAAAAAATATAATAATAAAATAACTAATCCTCAAATATTTTATACTGATAAAATATTATATATTAGTTAAATTAATAATTTTATTTATTAAATAATCTTAAATAATAGTTTTATTATAAATGATATTATATGTATTTAGATATATACCTACTTATAGTAATAAGATTAATAATAAATCAACTATAATATTGAATATATACTAATATATTTATATTATACAATAATATTTTATCTTTTGATATATTTACATGATTTAGGTATAAAATATATTATTAATTTAGGATATATAAATATAGATTATTCGCAATATTTATAAATTTTATTTATATTTAATATATTTATTAATTTTTATTATTCGTAATAATGGTAGTTATGTAATATATTTATTATATGCTATAGTAACCTTATAAAGATTTTATACTTATTAAGTTATCAAATAATCATTAAAAATTTAATTAGTAATGTATCTATATTTTATTCATGCATTACAGTAATATTAAAACCTCCATCAACATGTAAGATCTCACCAGAAATACCACTAGCTAATGAAGAACATAAAAATGCCGCAGCTTTTCCTACATCTTCTATAGTTACAGTACGACGAATAGGAGTCGCTACTTGACAGTAGGCTAGCATTTTACGAAAATTTTTTATACCAGATGCAGCTAAAGTGCGAATTGGACCAGCAGAAATTCCATTAACACGTATTCCATTAGGACCCATAGCATTTGCCATATAGCGTACATTAGCTTCTAAAGAAGCTTTAGCTAAACCCATAACATTGTAATTATGTATAGCACGTTCTGCTCCTAAATAAGATAAAGTAAGCAAACTAGCATCTTGGTTTAACATGTTACGACAAGATTTAGCCATAGCAACAAAACTGTAAGAACTAATATCGTGAGCTATTTTAAAACCATCACGAGTAACAACATTAACATAATCTCCATCTAGTTGTTCTTTTGGAACAAAACCAATAGAATGTACAAAGCCGTCAAATTTAGGCCAATAATCCTTTAGTTTTTTGAACATAGTATCAATACTTTTATCTTCTGCTACATCACATAGTAAAACTATACTAGAATCAAATTGAGCTGCATATTCTTCTACACGAGATTTAAATTTGTTATTCTGATAAGTAAAAGCTAAGTCTGCTTTTGCATTTCGCATGGCTTGCGCAATACCATAAGCAATAGAAAGTTTACTCGCAATTCCAGTAATTAAAATTCTCTTGTTAGCAAGAAAATTCATTTGATAATCCTCTTTTTAGTCTAGAAATATATAATTTGATTTCTTATTTTTAATATTATAAACTATATTATTTATAATTTATTTTAGATATACATACAAATTATTTTATTATAATAGAATATGTATGTATAAAAAGTAAATAATTTTATTAAAAATATTTTAACACATCATATCAAATATGATTTTCAAAAAAATATTATTTTGTCGGATTATTTATTATATAAATAGTATATTATTTATATTAATACTAATAAAATACTAATATCAATATCAATATCAATATTAATGTAATTAATTAGCACAACCAGTAGCAGCAAAACCACGCATATTAAAATGACTATTTATTAAACGTTTAGTCTGATTATGCAATGGAGAATTTAACACTTTATAAGTATTATCATATTCTACTACTGTTCCATGATGCATAACCATTACCTGATCACTAATATGTTTTATCATATCTAAATGTTGAGTAACATATATATAAGATATACCATATTTTTGCTGTAATTCTAGCATTAAATTAATAATTTGTGAACGTATAGACATATCTAAAGACGCTAATGCTTCATCAGCAACAATTATTTGTGGTTGTAAAATCAGTGCACGTGCTAATGCAATGCGTTGAATTTGTCCAGATGCTAACATATGTGGATAATAATGGGCATGATCAGAACGTAGACCAACATTATGTAGTGTTTCGTGGATACGTTGTTCACGTGCATTATGGTCTAAACTAGTGTTCAAACGTAGAGGTACATCTAAAATATGACCTATACGATGACTAATATTTAATGATGTTGATGGATCTTGTAAGATCATGCGTATACGTTGACTACGATAAAGAAAATCTCCATAATACAATCTTTTATTATTAATCATAATCTCACCAGAGGTAGGTTTTATCATACCAGCAAGCATTTTAGCAAGAGTAGATTTTCCTGATCCATTCTCACCAATGATGGCTAAGGTCTCACTTTTACATAATGTAAAAGTTACTGGTTTAACTGCTGCAAACGTTTGACGACGACACAAAAATAAACCAGTACGATAACTAAAATTTTTTTGTAACTTATGTACTTCTAGTAGAACATTCATTGATTTTCTTCCATATTTAATGGGAAGTGACAGGCAAATTGATGTGTTCTGATACTACGTAATAATGGTATTTCCATGCATTTTTTTTGTGCATAAGGACATCGAGGACCCAACCTGCATCCTATCGGTAAATGCTCTAAAGAAGGAATTGCTCCTGGTAATGTATTGAGTCGACTTTTATGAGGTAATGTATAACCAAAATCAGGCATGGCACGAATTAGTGCTTGAGTATAAGGATGATGTGGTGTAAGTAAAATATCTTCACATGTAGCACTTTCTACCGTTTGACCACAGTATATGACGTTAATCCTATCAACTAACTTACTCATCATTTGTAGATCATGGCTGATCAATAAAATTGTAGTATTATTATTTTGATTCATGCTTGCAAGAAGACGAAAAATTTGTGCTTGTGTTGTTGATTCCATAGCATTTGTTGGTTCATCTGCAATTAGTAAACGTGGTTGGTTTGCTAAAGCAATAGCGATCATTACTTTTTGGCATTCTCCTTCAGTAAGCTCATGAGGAAAACTACACATAATATCTTTATGATCTTTTATACCAACTCGATGTAATAACTCTATAGAACGACGTTTTCGCCACTGAAATTTATGCCAAAAACTACCTTTATAAGTCCAATGTGGAATAGCTTGAATAACTTGCGTACCGATATTTTCAGAAGGATCTAAACAAGATTTTGGTTCTTGAAAAATCATTGACATATTATAGCCTACTAAACGAAGACGTTTACGTGGTGTAAGACTTAGTACATCAATATTATTAAATCGAAAACGATCAGCAGTGACTTTCCAATCATCATGAGTTACACCGCAAATTGCCTTAGCTATCAAGCTTTTACCAGAACCAGATTCACCTACTAAACCGCGGACTTCACTTTCATACAGTGTAAGACTAACTTGATCAACAGCTTTTACTAAGCCTGAAGTAGTCATAAATTTAATTGTTAAATTACGAATATCAAGTAATGGCATATTTTTATTTCATACTTGCGTTTATAGACCAACGAATTCCGTTACCCAGGAGATTAACTAATAGTACATTGATCATGATCGCGGCACCAGGTAACATAACTGTCCATGGAGCGACATATACTAATGCTAATGAATGACCTATCATGGTACCCCATTCAGATAAAGGCAATTGAGCTCCTAAGTCTAGAAATCCTAGTGCAGCAATGTCTAAAATTGCCATAGATAATGCACGAGTAAATTCACTTACTAAATTTCCAGCAATATTAGGTAACACTGAATCCAATAAAATAAACCAAGTATATGCACCATCTAAGCGAGCAGCAATTACATATTTTTTTTTTAGCTCTTCATGAATTAATGTATAAACCTCACGCACTATATAAGGTAACAGTGCCAAGCAAACTGCTAACATAGCATGTACTAATAGTGGTCCTAAAAAAGCTACTACAATAATAGCTAATAATAGAGAAGGAATAGATAACAGTGTATCTAAAATATGATTCAGTATAGCCGATTTTAAACCATGAGTAATACCGGCTAAAATACCAATAATAATGCCTAATATACTAGCTATAATAGTAACGATCAATGCAGAACCAAAAGTTGGTGCAACACCACATAATAAACGGCTTAGCATATCTCGGCCTAAATCATCAGTGCCAAGAAAAAATGATACGCTACCATAGTGCGACCATGATGGTGGTAATAACTGATATCCAAGAAATTGTTGATCTAATCTATATGGTGCTATTGTTTTACCAAAAAAGCATAAAATAATTAGAAATAGTATACCATATAAGCCAATCATAGATAAAACATCATTATGAAAATATATCCATACTTTATTTAAAGGACTAGGTACTCGTTTGTCTAAATATACGTTATCTAATGGCATGCTATTCCCTATGTTTCAATATATTATTAAATGTACATATAATCTCAGACATTAAATTAACTATTAATACTAACGAACCAACTAGCATAACACCAACGGAGATGGCAGTAAAATCTTGTTGCCGAATAGCATTTATCATCCAACGACCTAATCCTGGCCAGTTAAATACTACTTCAGTAATCATCGCTATTGTTAACATAGTAGAAAACTGTAGTCCTAGTTTAGGAATAATAGGTGGTAATGCATTATGTAATACATGACGGCGGATAATAGTAAATTGTGTTAAACCACGCATAGTAGCAGCCTTAATATAATTTTGCTTAGCAACGTTATATACACTAATTCTTATTAACCTAATCATTTCAGTCATTGGTACCATAGCTAACGAAATAACTGGAAGAATCATATGATGAATAACATTAATGAACATCTCATCTCGATAAGGTGAATCTGATAAACAAGCATCAATTAAAGAAAATCCAGTTATATTTTTTATTGGATAAAGTAAATAGTAACGTCCTGAAACAGGAAATAATCCTAAATGTATTGAAAAAAACAATATTAATAAAATTGCTAACCAAAATACTGGCATTGAACAACCAAGTAGTGCAAGTGCACTGATAGCTCCATCTTGCCATTTTCCTTTGAGTAGCCCGGCAATAACGCCTAAAGGAATACCAATAATTAACGCTAATATAAATGCTAATATACATAATTCCATAGTAGCAGGGAATACTTCTTTTAATTGCTCTATAATTAACTGACTATTAACACCAGAAACACCAAAATCCCCTTGAAATAAATTATATATATATAATATATAGGCATTAATTAATGATGTATTAATAAGTGGTGCTTGTGGAGTGCAATATAATAAACTAAATCCTACCATTGATAGAAAAAAAAATGTGATTAATAATAAACAAAAACGACGTAAGATAATAATTATCAAGTTTATGCTCCATATGGCAGGTAGTTATTTATATGTTTAATGTTTTTATAAATTAAATATTAATGAAGTTTGCATAATCTATTGATATTATTTTTACGACATACATCTGCAAAAGATATATTACCAAAAGGAGTTAATATAAGTCCTTGAATATCATGGTGATACACTTGTAGATGTAAAAAATAAACTAACGGTAAAATAGGTAACTGTTCTGCAAGAATTTTTTGTGCATTTTGATAATATATAATGCGCTGTACAATATTTTGCGATAATAAAGATTTATGTAGTAAATAGTCGAATGATGGATCGCACCAATACGATAAATTAGTCTGAGAGTCAATAGCTGCACAATTTAGTAATGGACGAAATAAATTGTCCGGATCATTACTATCGATTACCCATCCTGATAATATTATATCATAATTCATATCACTTAAATGTTGTTCTTGAGATTGTCCTTGAACTGACACAATACTCACATGAATATCTACTTGTGCCATATCAGCCTGTATTAATTCTGCAGTTTTTAACGGACTAGAATTGTAGACTTGAGATCTAGTAGGCACACAAAGTTGTAAGCTTAAATTATCTACGCCAGCTTGTTTTAGTAATGTTATTGATTTTTCTGGATTGTATTCGGTAGTATTAGCTTTTTGATCATATGCCCAGGAAGTACGTGGTAGTATAGATGTAGCCATTTCTACTGTACCATAATATATAGACTGCATAAGACGTTTATTATTAATAGAATACGCAATAGCACGTCTTACATTGATATTATCTAATGGCTTTTTTTGAGTATTAAAAACTAAATATGCTATGTTCATACTTGGACTAAGTATCAGTCGCAGATCATTTCGTAAAATACTTAGCTGACTAGCTGCAGGATAAGCAAGAACATCGCATTCTCTTGTTAATAATTTTGATAAATATCCTGTACCCCCTGCTGCAAGATCAATAATAACTTGGGGCATACATGGTTTACCTTTCCAAAAAGCATCGTGTTTTTTTAAACGAATATATTGTCCTGCATGATATTCATTAAGCATAAAAGGTCCAGTTCCAACTAGCAAATAATCAATTTTTTCTTTTTTATTTTCTTTCATTAAAATATTAGCATATTCAGCCGATAAAATAGGTGCATGATGGGTTGCTAAGTGCCACAAAAAAGATACATTAGGCTGTTTAAGACAAATTTCTACTGTATAATTATCTAATTTATGTATACTTTGCACTGTGTATATAAATTGTAGGCTATCAAAATAAAGATAATGACCACCATTTAGATTATGATATGGATGTTTGCGAACAAACATACGATTAAAACTAAATACGACATCATTAGCGTTCATGTTTCGCATAGGTTTAAACCAACGTGTCTTTTGAAAAGAAACATTTTTACGCAAATGTAATATATATCTTGCACCTGAATCTAATATTTCCCAACGTTGTGCTAATTCAGGAATTAAATGATATGTATATGGATCAATTTTTAGTAATTTATTATATAGTTGATCAGCTAACGTATCTACTATCAGACCGCTGCTAGTCATTTGTAGATTGAAGGTATTAATAATTCCACTAATACAATAAATAAAACCGTTTTGATGAATATCAGAGGTATTAACTTAATTTTATTAATAGAAATAGCATTGGCTGCTATTATAAAGGAAGATAAATATATTAATATTAGTATTAAATACTTTAAACCATGCATATTAAGCATCAAGACGTTATTAAGTAAAGAGTATTAAGTCTAACCTACATTATCAGGTAACCAAATCATTACAATAAATAGATTTTATTTACTAAGGTTGAATGCATTCTTTCTAAGAAAATACATATATTTATTACTTTAATATATTATTAATATAGTTATATATTTTAAATAATTTTGTATTTATTTGAAAAATAAACTTTATACATTAAATATAATATATGTTTTATATTTGTGTAATTAATTAATAATTAATTAAAATAATACTAAATTTTGTTAAAAAATATAATTTTAATTTTATGTTGCTAATGCTACTTTAATAAAGTACTAATAAGAATTAATATTTTTTATCAATACATTAATCTTATGATATAATCAATTTATTGATTATAAATTTTAATAAAATACCTCAATAACTTACAATATATCAATAAAATTTTTTCTAAAAATTTATAGTTGCTCTGTTATCCAGTTCTACTATCTTGGAGTAAAAACATGTCTGTTAAAATTTTAGATTCTTTAATTACTAGTTTAGACATATTCAGTGCGGACCCAGAAAAAGTATTCAAATCTGGAAATAATGATATAATTAGTGTATTTCATAAAAATATGCTAACACCTATTTTTTATGCTGTAACACCAGAAAAAATGGCTAAACTTTTGGCTTTTGAAAATATGTGTAATATTTCTAATTCAGAAGTAGTTTTAAAAGATTGCTTGTTAAATGATAAAAAATTGACTTCATCCTTAAAAAATATTTCTATTCCTTTAAAAAAATTTGCTATGTATGTTGGATGGCAACCTGATAAAGATTTTTTGCGTATGGCCGCAATGTGGGGATATAATCTTACATGCCCAGTCAATAAAACTGAATTAGCATCATTTGTAGATTATTGGCAGGCTGAAGAAAAAGTATTCTACCATATACAATGGCAGCAAAAATTAGCACGTAGTATTCAGCAATACCGTATTATTAAAGGCGCCACTCAAATCAAAAAAGATATTAATTATACAAGTGAACAGTATTGTTTTATTCCTCAGGGCTTTAGAGGTTAAAACATTATAATATTAATTTTTATAATGGAAATTCTATTAATTCAATACCTTCTGGGGTAACACTAATCATTGAACCACTACGATGCCATGCTCCTAATACTGCTCTTTTTGCTAGTTTACCATTTGATACTGTAATATTATGCAGTGCTGGACGATGAGTATGTCCATGTATTAGCCAATCAGCTTTATTTCTTTCTAATACGTTAATGACAGCTTGTGGATTAACATCCATTATAGTCTTAGTTTTAAAATTATTAATTAACTGACTGCGATGACGTATTTTATCTGTTATATTTAAACGAGTGCATATGGGTAAACATAAAAATATATTTTGGATTAAAGTATTATGTACTGTTTTACTATAACGTTGATAATCTAGATCATCGGTACATAAAGTATCACCATGCATGATTATTATTGTATGTCCATACAGAGATATTTTTTTTTCTTGTGGCAATAATATCATTCCGCATTCTTTAGCAAAGCGTTTACCAATAAGAAAATCACGATTTCCGTGAATAAAATAACATGGTACTTTAGAAATAGTAATATCGCGTAGAGCTGCTGCTATTTCACGGTGTAAAGGTTGAGGATCGTCATCACCAATCCAATATTCAAAAAAATCACCAAGAATATACAGTGCATCTGCTTCATAAGCATTAACCCGCAAAAATCGTAGAAAACCATTTATTATTTTTGGTTGTTGTTCACTAAGATGTAAATCTGCAGTAAATAAAGTGCGCATAAAGAATGCGATAATTATCTTAAGTTTAAATATGTTGTGATTATTTTAATAAGTAGAAAATTTTTCTGTATATGTTAAATAATTATTAATAATTTATAGTGTGCTTACTAAGCATATTAAATTTTTAATTTATTTCATTAATTATTTACTTAACTATAAAGCATCTTATTATTATTAATAGAAAAATTAATTAAACCATTATGTCATCAGTTTATCATGATGATATCATTATTAAAATTATATTTTTAAGGAATATTATTGTAATTGTACCATAAAGTATATATAAAAATATTTTGTTTTTTAGTATTGAAATATATAATTTTATTATATTAAGATATAACACTAATATACTAACTAATCAAATATTTAATAATATATTTTAGAAAGATATTTTAAGGTAATAATTAAGAGTAAGGTAATACAATTATATTGTTATTATGAATGTTCTATAACATAAGCATCATGATGGAAGCAATACACATTAAAACGTTCTTTTAATTATATTAAAAAATTTAATAACATCATTATAAATGATAATGTAATATCTTATTTATTAAAGTGATATTTTTACTTCAAATATATTTTATGACAATAAAATATATTATATAATATTTAAAATATTTTTAAAATTAATTCAATGACATTTAATGAATAACTATTTAATATTTATTAAGTATATAATTTATTATGTATGTGAAAAAATTTTTATTTTTCTGATTTATTTATATGATGCGAAATACTTTATATGATAATAATATAAATATATGATATATTGTTTATATGAAATAATATTTAAAGTATAATAATACGCAAGAATAATGTAAAAATTACATAAAAAATAAAAAAATATTATATATACTAATTACTTATATATTAGTAGTGTAAAAATATTTTTATTATTTTAATAATATGATCTTAATAAATATTTTATATAAAATTTATCATTATGTCTTATATTAAATAGTAGATATTTATTTTTTTAAAAAATTATTTTTAATGTTTAGTTAAACACTATATATAATTATATTTATATATATTTTAAATATATATACGTAATTATGTATAGTATTTTAATTTTATTAAATTAAATCGTTCTGTTAATAAATTATTTTAATAATAAATATATCAATTAAATAAGTTTTTATGATTTAGTAATTATTTATTATATAGTCATAAATAATTTGATTTAATGATTATTTCTAATATTTTTGATTGTTCTGTGCTAAATTAATGATTCTTTTGAGGTAATTAAAAGTTTTTGATTAAATATATTAAAATATGCTATATATTTAATATATTGTTATTTTAATAAAATATAACTATATTATATTTTATAGTAATTTTATATATATGTATACTTGCATATTTAAAAAATAAAAAATATTTTATTAATTTAATATCTCTAATATTCATTTATATTAGTCTTAGTTATTTCGTAATAATATAGTAATAAAATACTTTAACATACAATAAATAGGAGTGTATATGATTTTAGTGACTCGTCCAGCCCCTAATTTTACTGCTACTGCTGTACTAGGAAATGGTAAAATAATTGAAAATTTTGATTTTAAAGAATTTATACAAAATACATCAACAGTAATATTTTTCTGGCCAATGGATTTTACTTTTGTATGTCCTTCTGAACTGATTGCTTTTCATAATCGTTATGAAGAATTTAAATCTCGTGGAGTAAAAATTGTTGGAGTTTCCATAGACTCTGTATTTGTACATAATGCATGGCGTAATACTTCTGTTAAGAATGGCGGTATAGGTCCTATTAACTATCCAATGATTTCTGATATTAAACATGAAATTATGCAAGCATATGGTATTGAACATCCAGAACATGGAATAGCTTTACGTGGATCTTTTTTAATAGATACTAAGGGTATTATTCGTCATCAAGTTGTTAATGATTTACCTTTAGGACGTAATGTTGATGAAATGTTGCGTATGATTGACGCTCTACAGTTCCATGAAGAATGCGGTAATGTTTGTCCAGCTCAATGGGAAAAAGGTCAAGAAGGTATAAAACCATCTATAGATGGTGTTGCTAAATATTTGTCTAAACATGCTACAAAATTATAAAACAATATTTATAAAACTAAAATAAGGTCAATAAAATATATTGATGTTAAAGAAATATTAAAAATATATTTATAACATGATACATAAAAATATTATTTAATCAAAGCAGGAGAAATTAATTTTTTATTATCACTAAATGATTTCTTCTGCAAATAACAATAATTTGTTGATTATTTTATTATCAGATATAATTAAAATTAAACATAATATTATTTTATCAATACAAAGTATTGTGTTATAAAAAATTATTACATACTTCAATTTGTTCATATTATAAAAAATAGTTTTAATATTTTTTTAAAACTATAGATTATAAAATAATCTTAACGTGTTAATAAAATATTATAGTTCTATAAATTAATGATTTTTTATATTATTTCTTTTTTAATTAATAGTTATTATAGATAATAATACATAACTGTTTATGTATTAAATGTAATATTTTTTGTAAAAAAATTTAATTTATATAAATATTAAGTATAATATAATATATTATTTATTAATATTCTATATATTAAATATTTATTTTGATTTATTACAATATTTTTTAGAAAAAATAAAATAAAAAATTTTATATAGTAAAATAATAATAATTATATTGATATTTTATATTAAACTAATAACTAGTTCTAGTTATGTAATCATAGATGTATTTACATGAATATATATCCATCAAATAATTTATTTAATAAGCTATTATTAATTTAAATAATACATTTTATATGAATTAATATTTCATAATCGTATTTTTTGTCAAAAATTTTATTAAAAAATATTTTTGACAAATACTTTTTTATAAAAAAGTTAAAATTGATATATAAAATATATATTTTATTGTAATTGATATTAAATTATTAATTTATTATATATCATTTAAAGATAACTAGTATTTTATATAAGAAAAATATTTTTAGTACGATATTGTATAATGTATGCAAAAGATAACAAAAATATACTTTATTTAATTTATCATAAATATTTTTACTTTAAAATATGTACCTATTACTATATAGTAATAGAATAATATAATGATTTGTATTTACTATTGATAATGATTCACTATATTTATAGTAATTTCTTCTAAATTTTTATAAAATAACAAATTGATTAGTTATGTTCTTTATTCTAATGACATATAGATAGTAATTCATACAAGATATACCTTCTATTGTAATAATATTTTATTTAATATATTGTATTATATATACTAAATACTTAGTATAGTAAGTTGCATTATTATATAATAAAATCTTATTTTAATAAGATACATAGTCTATTATATTAAATATAATTTTAATTATTTTTAATAAAAAAGATAGTATATTATTTTTATTATTTAAAATTAAATAATAGACGTAGTTTTAACTGCACTATAATATACTACGTCATTAAATTTATAATTTTTACGAAATCTAAGGTGATAGTATTACTGATACACTACTTTTATAAAATTAATCTTACCTTTAATCGTATTATAATACGAGTCAATACTTATTATCAATAATAATTTATTCAGTATAATCTATAATTATTTTAATAATTGATTATATAAAAATATTTAATTATTAGATATGACTATATTATAACAACTTTTTATATTAAAAATAACATTATTATCTAGTTAAATCATCAAAAAATTTTTTTACACCTTCAAGAAAACTTTTAGAACGAGGACTATTATTAACGTTAGAAGAATCACAAAAACTTTTTTCTAAATCACGCAATAGATATTTCTGTTTATCATTTAATTTAACAGGGGTTTCAACTACTATGCGACATATTAGATCTCCTTGGGAGTTATTACGGACAGATTTAATGCCTTTACCGCGCATACGAAACATTTTTCCTGTTTGTGTTTCAGCGGGTATTTTTAATTTTATACGGCCATCTAAAGTAGGTACTTCAATTTCACCTCCTAAAGCTGCCATTACAAAATTTATTGGTACTTCACAAAATAAATTATTATCTTGATGCTCAAAAATTGGATGTTCTTTAACTTTAACTTGTACATATAAATCTCCTGCTGGTGCTCCTTGTTTACCAGCAGCACCTTCACCACTTAATCGGATACGGTCATCTGTATCGACTCCAGCAGGAATTTTTACTGATAGTATTTTTAACTTTTCAATACGGCCATGACCATGACATTGATTGCATGGATTTTTAATTATTTGACCATGTCCATGACAATATGGACATGGTTGTTGTACTGTAAAAAATCCCTGACGTATTTGTACCTGACCTGCTCCATGACAAGTTGGACAGGTTATAGGGGTAGTATCTTTTTTTGCACCACTACCATTACATAATTCACATTTAACGAGTGCAGGAATCTTAATTTCTTTAGTTATACCTCTTACTGCTTCTTCTAATGTTAGTTCCATTTTATAGCGTAAATCGGCACCACTAGCTGTACGTTGACGATGTCCTCCGCCAAATATATCACCGAATACATCACCAAAAATATCACTAAAGTCTGATCCACTTTGACTGTTACTGCCATTCATATTACCTTGTTCGAAAGCTGCATGACCATAATGATCATATGCTGCCCGTTTTTGTGAATCAGTTAAAATTTCATAAGCTTCTTTAACTTCTTTAAACTTCTCTTCTGCTTTTTTATCTTCTTTGTTACGGTCAGGATGAAATTTCATAGCCATACGTTTATACGCTTTTTTTATGTCGCGTTCTTCCGCATTACGTGGTATACCTAAAATTTCATAATAATCTCTTTTTGCCATTCTGTATATCCTGTATCCTTAATATAACTTATACAAACGTTATTTGTTGACGTTTGTGCTATTATGAATACTGTAAATGATTATTTAATATTTTCATTTAGTTGTTATTAAGAATTATTAAGGACAATTATTTTTTATCTTTAACTTCTTCAAATTCAGCGTCTACTACATCTCCATCTTTATTATTATTTGTTTCAGGTTTTTGCCGTGCAATTTCTAAAAGTTTACCTGAATGTTGAATTACATTTTGTATTTTTTTTGTTATTTCATCTTTATTTTCTCCTTTTGATGCAACATCTAATTCAGTCAAAGCAGTTTCAATAAGAGATTTATCTTCTATTGGTAGTTTATCACCAACTTCTTCTATTTGTTTACGAGTGCTATGAACTAGCTGATCAGCTTGGTTACGTATTTGTACTAATTCTTCAAATTTACGATCAAATTCAGCATTTGTTTCTGCATCAAGAACCATTTTTTTAATTTCTTCCTCGTTTAATCCAGAAGAAGCTTTAATAGTTATTTTTTGTTCTTTACCGCTATTTTTATCTTTAGCTGATACATGCAAAATACCATCGGCATCAATGTCAAAAGTAACCTCAATTTGTGGCATACCACGTGGTGCAGGTTGAATACCATCTAAGTTAAATTGACCTAAAGATTTATTATCTGTAGCACGTTTACGTTCACCTTGAATAACATGAATAGTTACAGCAGATTGATTATCTTCAGCTGTTGAAAAAATTTGACTATGTTTGGTTGGTATAGTCGTATTTTTTGAAATAAGAGAAGTCATTACTCCTCCCATAGTTTCTATCCCTAGAGATAAAGGGGTCACATCTAATAATAGAACGTCTTTGACTTCACCGCTTAGCACGCCACCTTGAACAGCAGCACCAATTGCGACTGCTTCATCTGGATTAACGTCTTTACGTGGCTCTTTACCAAAGAAATCAGCAACTTTCTTTTGAACCATAGGCATACGAGTTTGACCACCAACTAATATAACATCTTGTATTTTAGATACAGATAATCCTGCATCTTTTAATGCTACTTTTAGCGGTTCCATAGAACGATTAATAAGATCTTCAACTAATGACTCCAGTTTAGCACGAGTTACTTTTATTGTCATATGTTTTGGACCAGATGCATTTGCAGTGATATACGGTAAATTTACTTCTGTTTGCTGAGCAGACGATAACTCAATTTTTGCTTTTTCAGCAGCTTCTTTTAGACGCTGCATTGCCAGAGGATCATTACGTAGATCTATTCCTTGTTCTTTTGTGAAAATTTTTACTAAATAATTAATTAAACGACTATCAAAATCTTCACCACCTAAATGAGTATCACCATTTGTTGCTAATACCTCGAATGTTTTTTCTCCATCAACTTCATCAATATCTATTATAGAAATATCAAAAGTACCACCACCTAAATCATAAACTGCTATAGTACGAGTCCCTATTTCCTTATCTAAACCATAAGCTAAAGCAGCTGCAGTTGGCTCATTAATAATACGTTTTACTTCTAATCCTGCAATGCGACCAGCATCTTTGGTAGCTTGACGTTGAGCATCATTAAAGTATGCAGGAACAGTTATAACTGCTTCATTAATAGATTCACCTAAAAAGTCCTCTGCAGTTTTTTTCATTTTTTTTAAAACTTCAGCTGAAATTTGTGGTGGAGCTATTTTTTTACCTTTAACTTCTACCCAAGCATCATTATTGTCAGCTGCAACGATACCAAAAGGCATAATATTTTTATCTCGTTGGACTTCTTCATCTTCGAAACGACGACCAATTAAACGTTTTATCGCAAATAAAGTATTTTGCGGATTAGTGATTGCTTGACGTTTTGCAGGTTGACCAACTAAAATTTCCCCATCTTGAGTATATGCGATAATAGAAGGAGTAGTACGATCACCTTCTGCATTTTCCAGAACACGTGCATTAGTCCCATCTATTACAGCCACACAAGAATTAGTTGTACCAAGATCGATACCAATAATTTTACCCATCGAACATCTCCACTAAGCATTTTATTATTAATTTAGTTGTTACCGTAGGTGGGGGCAATATTTTGTTTTTCAACCGCTTTGTTTTAGCTATTGTATAATAGCTAAATATCTTTAATAAGTAAAATATGATTGTTTTATAAACAACAAAAAAATATGATTGTTTAAATAAAAATTTAAATATTCTTAAAATACATATAAACAATGATTTATTAAATATTTTTTTAATAAAAATTATTCTTTTGAGAGAAACGTATAATAAAATAGAATAATAGAACTTAAAAATTACTTTTATATACTTTAAGATTTATTGTTGGATATGTGTATATTTTGGTATTATTTATCAAAGTGCAACATATCCAACAATAAATTTTTTAAAAAAATATCACTATATTAAATACATCATCATTCAAAATGATTATGATTAAATGTTTCATAAGCTTGTATTGTATTCTGAATGACTGTAGCTACAGTCATTGGTCCGACGCCACCAGGAACTGGAGTAATCCAACTAGCACGTTTTACTGCTATATCAAATTCAACATCACCAACTATTTGTCCATTTTCTAAACGATTGATACCAACATCTATAATAATTGCACCAGGTTTAATCCATGTACCGGGAATAAAATAAGGTTTACCAACAGCCGCTACTACTAGATCGGCATTCTCAACATGTTTTTGTAAATCTTTAGTAAAACGATGTGTAATAGTAGTAGTACAACCTGCTAATAGTAATTCCAGGCCCATAGGACGGCCAACGATATTAGATGCTCCAATTACCAATGCATTTAAACCATAGGTATTAATTTTATAATATTCTAACATAGTTATAATACCACGAGGAGTACAGGGACACAATTTAGGAGAGCGTTGACATAAACGACCTATATTATATGGATGAAAACCATCAATATCTTTACCCGGACAAATACGCTCAAAAATATTCATATTTGTAATCTTTAATGGCAAAGGTAATTGCACCAAAATACCATCAATAGTATTATCAATATTTAAATAATCAATTAAATTTAATAATTGTTTTTCTGTAGTTGAAACAGGAAGATCATAAAATTTAGATATCACACCTACTTCTTTGCAAGCGCGACGTTTACTACTGACATACATTTGAGAAGCTGAGTTATACTGATCTACTAAGATAACAGCTAGTCCAAGAGCACGTTTTCCTTTAGCTAGATGTTGTTGCATATAAGTAGTCATTTTACTTCTTAATTCTTGAGCAATCATTTTACCATTAATAATATTTGCTGCCATTTATCATTAAATCCATTCATGTTTAAACAAGGACTGTTTATTGTAAGTATGATATAAATTATTATAATAATAAAAGTAAAAGTAATTCAATAAAAGATAGGTAAACCCTACAAGGTATTGACTAACATCATACTGAATGTATAATAATAAATTTTATTTACTAATTAATATTTTTAGTTATATTATAAATATATTAGTTTGAATGCGCCCTTAGCTCAGTTGGATAGAGCACCGGCCTTCTAAGCCGCAGGTTACAGGTTCGAATCCTGTAGGGCGTACAACTATGTAAATATTAAAATAATATATTTTTATGATATCTTCTCTTGAAGTAATATTTTTTATGTTTTAATATATAAAAAAATTTATATATTATTTTTATTTTAATGAATTAATAGTTTACATAAAATTATATAGCATACAAGCATATGTTATAAGTATAATAATATACATAATAAAAATATTTTTTTATTTGACATTAATAAATTATTGAAGTATTATTAAAAATCATAATCTTTTACTTTTTAATATAAAGCACACTATTGTGTTAAAATCAAGATTTATTCTAATATAAATACCTCATTTAATGTGCAATTTATATTATTAAATAATATTATTAAAATAATTTTAATAATAATTTATCAAAAAAAAATATTTTTAATTTATAAAACTAATAACACATATTAAATTAATAATACATATTTTATGTGTTTATTTAGAGAATATTGACTAAAGTATTAAAAATATAAAATTTGATATTATTAATGATGCGCTAAATGATTTTATATAATCATTCATTATTATTAATGAATATTTTAACAATATTAATTAATAATAACTGAATAAAAATAAGTAGCTATTATTTTTTTAGCTATATTATAACTTTATTTTTTAATCATAACGAAAATTAATTTTTTGTATAAAAGATTTAGTTATCAAGATTATATTGTCAATAAAAACATAGTGCATATATCTAGAGGATTAGATGGTTAAAGAAGATAATATTGAAATGCAAGGTACCGTACTTGATACATTACCAAATACAATGTTTCGTGTTGAATTAGAAAATGGATATGTTGTTACTGCGCATATTTCTGGAAAAATGCGTAAAAATTATATCCGTATTTTAACAGGAGATAAAGTAACTGTTGAATTAACTACTTATGATCTGAGTAAAGGACGAATTATTTTTCGTAGTAGATAATAGTTTGCAATAAATTTAATTATTTGCAGTATTTATTGTAAATATTTATTATATCATTATTTACAATGAAATATTATAAATAATTAATATTTAAATTATTATTTTCTGTTAAAAGATAATTATCTTTATTAGAGAATATGCAGATATATTAAATTATTTTATTGTAATGATAGTCCTTATAATAAAAAAATAAATTAATATCAAATAATATGATAATAAACTATGTAATCTGAATTAATTTTTATCACAAAAAATAAATATATATTGATCTATCATTATAATTAAAACACATTAAATGTGTCAAATTAGATAAATAATAACTAATGTAATTAAATTAAATGCTTGTTTTTAAAAAAATTATTTTAAATACATAGATATTTATTTTTTATCTTTTTATTTATTTTATTATTTATTACTATATTATGTGTAATTAATAAAAATTTTGATTTATTACTAATCATTTGATATATTATTATATCTATAATAATATACTATATCAATATAGCAATGTATTTTAATTCTTTTTATAATATAAAAATTTTTACCTTATGAAAGGTATAATGATATAATATTTTAATTCAATTAAATAATATATGTTGGTTGTGTATTCTAGTAAAATATTTTTACATTAATTAATATTTGTTATTCCATAATAATTTATAATTAATGTATTAATTTATATTTAAAGTATTAATAATTGTACATTATATATTTTAACGAGATTTAACTGTATTAATTATTTAAATTTTGTATTATAAATAATTTAATTACATAATTTTAAATTAATATACTATATAATAATTATTAATTAATTAAAGTAATATTGATAATACTTTTGTTCATAACAAATTATATTTTATCAACCTATAACAATAGTTATTGTGAAATAAAAAATTAAATTTTTCAAGTGAATAGTATATTTATTTTTAGTAATATAATTATTTTCCTTTAACAGTAATTATTATGCAATAAGTTTATCAATTATTGATTTTATAATAAATTATTTAATAATATGCATTGATGAAATATCATATAATATTTTTCATACAAAAAATATTAATATAAATAATATAATATTCATATAATACTTTTTACGTAAAAATAACATATATAATAAATCATAATAATAGTAATAAATAAAATAATAATCAATAATCTTATATAACAATCTATAACTTCATTAATAAATTATTTTAAGTAATATGTAATTATATTAATTAAATTATATGTTAATATATTAGTTAGTTATTTAATGATATTACAATATAATTAATATTAATATTCATATTAATTATGGATACAATTTAACTAAAAATAAACAGATATATACATAAAATATTATTTAATAATATTTAAATTATTATCATAGTTATCTTCATAACAATTACTAATAGTAATTGTAATAATATATTTTATTGAGATGTTTCTAAAAAATATTTTTTATTTTATTACTAATAATTTAAATATATTTATAACTATTTTTATTAGTTATATCTTAATTTATAAGAAATTTTTATAAACATACTTTCAATAAAAATTTATATTAATTAATTAATAAATAATAATATAGACTAGACTTTCTAAAAGATATTATAATATTTATTATCTACGCTAAGTTATACTAATTATTTAAAAATAAGATATTTTATAAACATGATATTTTATACTGTTATAAGTGTGATAAATAATTACACTTAATTGTTTATATAAGTTTACTTTAGTAAATTATTATGTATTTTATGTTTTTTGTAAAATTTAGTTATATTGTTATTTAATATTAACATTATCATGTTATTCTATATTTTTTAAAAAATTATTATAAATAATATATTTTAATCAATCATTTTTATATTTATTGTAAAATAAGCTATTTAAATTTTTTTATAAAATAATGCTATATAATGTATTTTAAATACTATTATATAGTACATAACTAATTATACAAATAAAACAATTTAACAAAATATTATTATCTAAGCATAAAAGTAATCTAAATGAATACATATTATTTACTTATAAGTAATACTATACTTAATATTTCAATGAACTAATAGTATTGTATTAAAAATAAATTATATTTTTATTAATTTTTTATTAAAAAATAATTAATTAATAATTAAATATTTTTGTGTATATAATATTAAAACATTTTATATCTATAATGTAGTATTTTTATTGTATTTAAAGAATATTAAAATTTTTTTAATATAAATATATTTTTTGTACAAGAATATTTTTAATATGTTAATTGCTTAATAATATTTAATATTTAAAATATTATTATGATTTTAGTTTATTATATAATAAATATTATATTAATAATAAATATATTTAATGTAATATTCTACTTTGTAAAAGTACTCCATATAATTATACTTATTTAATATAATTTTATAAATATTCTATATTATTTTATTATTTTTATAATACTATGTATTAAATTAAATATTTTTATTAAAAATTTTAAAAGAAAAGAAATACTAATTTATTTAAAGGTCATTAATGATCAATATCATACAAAATAATTTTACTAAATATATTCAATATCTTTAACAAGATTATTAATTTGTAAAATTTACCATTGTATATTGTATATCTATTAAAAAATAATATTATTATATACAATATATGTAAATTATACTAATTTATAATTAATAATTAGTATTAATAAGGTTAGTATTAAGTAATAGTTAGTAATATTTATTAAAATTAATCAATATTTAATCATTTAGCTTTAATAAGTTATATAATGATTTTAGTAAATTTTATTTTTATATTGTGTAATACTGTCAATCTTATGGAGAAATAATTATTATTCAGCATTATTGTAATATAATTGTATTGAAATTATTTTCATAATAAATCTAATTATTTAACTATTAGCATCTAAATTATTCTTATCGTATATCTTAAATATATATAGAATTATTTCACAATACTTATAAAATTTTATTATTATAGTAATTTTTAATTAAATTTTTTC
Organism: Candidatus Profftia lariciata; assembly: GCF_020541265.1. Taxonomy (GTDB): domain Bacteria; phylum Pseudomonadota; class Gammaproteobacteria; order Enterobacterales; family Enterobacteriaceae; genus Profftia; species Profftia lariciata. The sequence goes on from NZ_CP045925.1 coordinate 523,993, forward strand.
TTAAAAAATAAGAGTTTTAAGAATATTTATTAGTATAATTGATATATTTTAAGTCTTAAAAATTATCTTTTAATATACTCAAAATTTTTATTTATATTTTACATATTATATCAATTCTTTAATAAAGAAGAATTATTGTGTTTATTAAGTATTTTTATTTATTATTATTAAAAAAATAATAATACAATTATTGTAATTTATATTAACATTTATGTATTTTACTGTATACTATTATATAGAATATAAATTTTTTATTAAAAAATATTTTTATATCTATAGTTTATATATATCATTATTTAATAATTAAAAGTATTTAATTATAAATAAAACTATTTTTTATTTTTTCTGAAAAAATAAAGATATATTCTATAGTATATATTATTCTTAATATATATAATTGGTTTAATATTCTTAATAAGATTTTTTTAAAAAATCTTAATTTTGTTTAATAGATAACAAATATAAAATATTTATTGATGTACAATAAAAAATTACTATTATATCATAATACTATTTATTCATATTTTATATAAAAATATTTTGAAATAAAAATATATGAATTAATTATATAAAAAATAATAATTACTGAAATAATGAAGATCAAAAATACATTTTATGTATTGTAAAATTTTAATATTTTATATTAATATAATTAATTATTTAATAATAATTAATATGCTAACAAGTAATATATTTTTTATATATAATTTCAAGAAAAATAATAAAATATTTTATATATACAATTCAAATAAATTATAAAATTATTTATAATAATATGTAACTCTAATAATATTTTTTATATAAAAAATATTATTATATGTGATATATATAATAGTAAAGATATTATACATTTTTATAACATTTACTTTATTAATATAGATTGTAATAATACTAAAATTAAAAAACTACTCATACCTAGTAGTATTAAAAATTATGTAATAATTTATTTGAATGATATTAAGGATACATATATTTATACCAAAAAATTAACTATAGTATAAACTATACAATTTACAATAAACATATAAGCAAAATATTGATATCTAAAAAATAATTTCGTTAATATAATATTTATTATATTAAATAATAAATATTATATTAAATTATTATGACTTTGATTATTAAATAATTAATTTAATATATTCACAATATAATGATGTTATATTAGTAATATGTTTATTATAATATTAAATATATTATACCAATATAAATCTAAAGTGATGATACATTATCAAATGTAAATTAAATAAGATATATTAAAATATTTTTTATGCTAGTAATGCTGATAATGGAATTAAAAAATAACAATTGTATAACTAAAATCACAATTTTATGTATATAATATAAATTACTAAAAAATTTTTTATATATTAAACATATTAGAATTTCATTGATACAAATAACTGATAAATAAAATATTTTTTATAATTATTGTAATTAATAATGATTATTATAAAAGTATTTTTCACATAATAAGATATTAGGATATGGTAAATAATATTGTATATTTAAAATATAACATACTTTTAAAAATATAAAACATTGTATACTCTAAATATTTGAACACTAAAATATTCTTATAACATATCAATTATTAAATAATTATGTTAAATATACTCTACATTATTATTTTACTTTATAAATAAAAATATTTTAACAAGAAATGTACTCAATATACATCCACATAAACTATAAAGACTAAATAACATAATATTTTTATATTTGATTGATAATTAATGTAATATTATATATGAAAAATTTAGAGTTCATTCATATGATAATAAAATCTTATTCCACATAAGATTCAAATCTTTAAATAATTATTATTATATAATAATAGATATTTAGCAACGTCTATTATAAAACTATTAAAAATATTTTTATATTAATATTTTATGCAAAATCATACATGCAGTAAAATAAATTCAATGTTAAATAACTCTATAAGGAACTTATTCTTTTTATCCCATAAGTAAAATTACAATGTAATATATTAATAATTATACTTGATTAATAAATATTAAATAATTACATATAGCTATATTCATTAAAAATTGGAGCATAATTACCATGCTAAATTCTATAACTTTACAGCCTATTACAAAATTTTCCGGTAAGATAAATTTACCAGGTTCTAAAAGTATTTCTAATCGAGCCTTATTATTAGCTGCTCTTGCAAGTGGCACAACTTGTTTGCATAATTTATTGAATAGTAACGATGTACATCATATGATAACTGCATTAAAACAATTAGGCATTACTATTCAACTATCAGAACATCAAACTAGTTGCGAGATTATAGGTAATAGAGGTGCTTTTCAATTACAACGTCCCCTTAAACTATTTTTAGGTAATGCTGGAACAGCAATGCGCCCATTAACTGCTGTTTTATGCCTGAGTAATGGTGAAACTATTCTAACAGGGGATCAACGCATGAAAGAACGTCCTATTGGACATTTAGTTGATGCATTACGTCAAGGTTGTGCAAAAATTGACTATCTTGAGCAACAAAACTATCCTCCTTTACTTATAAATGGTTATTATGTCGGTGGTAATATTGAAATTGATGGAACAATTTCTAGTCAATTTTTAACCTCTTTGCTTATTATGGCCCCCTTAGCTCAAAAAGATACTATTATTTCGATTAAAGGTGATCTAGTTTCTAAACCCTATATTGATATTACATTGTCATTGATGTCTGTATTTGGTATCAATATAGAACATAAAAATTATCAGACATTTAATATTACAGGTAATCAGCAATATATTTCTCCTGGTGATTATCTAATTGAAGGTGATGCGTCTTCTGCATCTTATTTTCTTGCAGCTGCAGCAATTAAAGGCGGTACTGTTCGTGTCACTGGTATTGGTAAACATAGCGTACAAGGAGATATTGCTTTTGCTGATGTATTAAAAAAAATGGGAGCTAAAATTACTTGGGGTAATAATTTTATTGAATGTACTCGTCGTAAATTACATGCTATTAATATGAATATGAATCACATACCTGATTCAGCTATGACAATTGCTACTACTGCACTATTCGCTGATGCACCAACTACTATCCATAATATTTATAATTGGCGTGTAAAAGAAACAGATCGATTATATGCAATGGCCACTGAGTTACGTAAAGTAGGGGCTAAAGTAGAAGAGGGAAAAGATTTTATTCGTATTGATCCACCAAAAAATATTAATAACTCTATAATTAGTACTTATAATGATCATCGAATAGCAATGTGTTTTTCTTTAGTAGCTTTATCTGATAAGCCAATAACTATTCTAGATCCTCATTGTACAGCAAAAACTTTTCCTGATTATTTTCAGCAATTTGCTCGCTTAAGTCATTGATATAATAAATAATAATTTTAAAAAATTAAGTTTTTTTCGATTATTGTGTGTTTTGTAAAATTTATTTTTATCTAAAAATTTTAATTAAAATATAATGTAATACATCTTCAATAGATTTAAGTATATATTTTGAGATACTTAAAGTGTAATTTTGCTATTGAATAATTTATAATAGAGCTCAATATACATTAATAATATAATTTTAAGAATTATTACTTATCTGTTATATTTTATAGAATGATAAATTTATTAAAAGATCTTTTAATCTAAAGATTCTTTTTTAAAAAAGAATATTTATATAATCTAATCATGATTATTAGTTACAATTTGTAACTTATTAATAATAATATTTTTTATTAAGGATACAATAAGTAGAGTTTGTATTATATTTGTTTTTTATGTTATTATTTATAGTAAAATAAATCATAAGTTTTATAATTATAACAATTATCTATATTATAAACATCTATAAATGAAATTATTTTTGGATACATTTATTATTATAATAATAACTATATTATTAGTAATGTAGTTGATTTATGTAATAATATAGATATGTTATAATAACATAATATTGTATATAAATTATATTAGTAAGTTATATTTTGGTAATTATAGTTTATATCAATGTAAATATTAAAGAGCATTATAACAATACTCGTTATACTTTAATGTGCAAGAAAATATTAATGATATTGATCTATAATTTAATAAATAAAAAAATAATATATTATTTAGTCTAATCCAATATAAGTAAAATAATTCTTATAAGCGTAGCTTATTTTAATAAAAATATTAATTCAATAAGATTTAACTCAATTAATAATTACTATAATAACAATTATATTTTTAATAAAATTATAGTTAATAGTTTTAAATATTTTCTTTGTTTATTAATTATATTTATATTAATATTTAAGTATAATATATAACTAATTAAATACATTGCATATTAATAATATAATAGCATTATATAATACACAATTAAAAAATTTTAGCACTAAACAATATAAAAAAATAATAGTAGACTATTTCATTATGAAATATTATTTGCACTTATTTAATAATATTGTTTATTAAGTAAAATACAATTTTCATATTAAGTAATAATCTCATAAAATTACTATACAATATTAATATCATCTAATATTTAATTTTATAATTAAGAGAAAAATTAATGGTAATATCTCCTCCGGTCATTACTGTTGACGGTCCAAGTGGTGCAGGTAAAAGTACGCTATGCAAAGCATTAAATAAATATTTAAGATGGTATATTTTAGATTCTGGTACCATTTATAGAGTATTTGCACTATATATTTTACAAAATAACGTATGTATTATGTCTGAGAATCATTTGATTACATTAGCACTTAATTTAGATGTGTATTTTTTTACATATAATAATGAGATACACGTTCTTCTTGAAGGAAAAGATGTTAGTACTATAATTCGTACTGAAATATTGGGAAGAATTGCCTCACAAATTGCAGTTTTTCCTGGTGTAAGAGAAATTTTACTACGTTACCAACGTACAATGCGTAAATTTCCAGGGCTTATAGCCAATGGTAGAGATATGGGTACAATTGTTTTTCCTGATGCGCTAATTAAAATTTTTCTTTATGCTAGTTTTGAAGAACGTGTTCGTCGTCGTTTATTTCAGTTGCAACAAAACGGTTTTAATGTTGATTTTCAGCAAATTTTAACTACCATGAAAGAACGTGACTATCGTGATTATTATCGCAATATATCACCTCTTATTCCTGCACATGACGCTTTTATTTTAAATTCAACTAATATTTCTTCTAAACAAATTATTAATAAAGTATTTACTTATGTTGATAAAATATTACTACTTTCCTAAAGTATTACTTTAAAAGTAGTATATAAAGATAAAATATTTCATTATATAGCATAATAATAAATTATAGGTTGTTATTATTGTTAATAATTGTTATTATTGTTATTTATTAAATATTATATAATTTTATCTCCTGTAATTATGGATGATCACAGGTTATATTAAATAGTATATTAAAAAGGAAGTTTGATATACCTTAAAATAAAAATCCTGAAGATTATTAATATGACTGAATCGTTTGCTCAACTTTTTGAAGAATCTCTAAAAACAATCGAAACTCGTCCTGGTTCTATTGTCCGTGGTATTGTTGTTGCTATCGATAAAGATATCGTACTGGTTGATGCTGGACTAAAATCTGAGTCAGCTATTCCAATAGAACAATTCAAAAATGCACATGGAGTATTAGAAATTCAGGTAGGTGAAGAAGTAGATGTTGCTTTAGATGCAGTTGAAGATGGATTTGGTGAAACGCAACTATCCCGTGAAAAAGCAAAGCGTCATGAATCTTGGATGACTTTGGAAAAATCTTACGAAAACTCTGTCACTGTAATAGGTATTATTAATGGTAAAGTAAAGGGTGGTTTCACTGTAGAATTAAGCGGTATTCGCGCATTTCTACCGGGATCTTTAGTAGATGTTCGTCCGGTACGTGATACATTCCATCTTGAAGGAAAAGAACTTGAATTTAAAGTTATTAAATTAGATCAGAAGAGAAATAATGTTGTGGTTTCTCGTCGTGCAGTGATCGAATCTGAGAATAGCGCAGAACGTAATAATATATTAGAAAGCCTGCAAGAAAGCATAGCAGTAAAAGGTATAATTAAGAATTTAACTGATTACGGAGCATTTGTTGATCTAGGTGGTGTTGACGGCTTACTACATATTACTGATATGGCTTGGAAAAGAGTTAAGCATCCAAGCGAGATTGTCAATGTTGGTGATGAAATTACTGTTAAAGTATTAAAATTTGATCGTGAACGTACTCGTGTTTCTTTAGGTTTAAAGCAATTAGGGGAAGATCCATGGATTGCTATTGCTAAACGTTATCCAGAAGCGACTAAATTGACGGGTCGTGTGACTAATCTAACTGATTACGGTTGTTTTGTAGAAATAGAAGAAGGAGTGGAAGGTTTAGTTCATGTATCAGAAATGGATTGGACTAACAAAAATATTCATCCATCTAGAGTTGTGAATGTGAATGATACTGTTGAAGTCATGGTATTGGATATTGATGAAGAACGTCGTCGTATTTCATTAGGTCTAAAACAATGTCAATATAATCCATGGCAATTATTTGCAGAAAATAACAATAAAGGCGATCGTGTTGAAGGTAAAATTAAGTCAATAACTGATTTTGGAATATTTATCGGCCTAGAAGGTGGTATTGATGGCTTAGTGCATTTATCTGATATTTCCTGGAACCTAGCAGGTGAAGAAGCAGTGCATAAATATAAAAAAGGTGATGAAATTTCAGCAGTTGTTTTGCAGGTAGATTCAGAAAGAGAACGTATATCTCTTGGTATTAAACAATTAGCAGAAGATCCGTTTAATAATTATCTCTCTATGCATAAAAAAGGTATCATAATTACTGGACAAGTTACTGCAGTAGATATTAAAGGTGCTACTATTGCAATAACTGAAGGCTTAGAAGGATATCTACGCGCTTCTGAAGCGTCGCGTGATCGTGTTGAAGATGCGACTCGTGTTCTCAAAGTAGGTGATATAGTTGAAGCAAAATTTACTGGCATAGATCGCAAAAATCGTGTTTTAATTCTTTCAATTCGTGATAAATATGATACTGATACAAAAGATGTGATTACTGCTTCTGTTAATATTAAGCAAGAAGATACACTAAATTTTTCTAACGCTATGTCTGAAGCATTTAAAGCCGCCAAAAATGAATAATAAATTTATACAATCTATTAGTTGCAACTAAACTAAATATAACGAACTAATTCAATAAATTGATTGTTTAATAAAATCAGGAGTTATATGACTAAATCTAAACTTATTGAAAGACTTATTAATCATAAAGCAAATTTATTATCTAAAAATGTTGAAGATACAGTAAAAAACATTATTGAGTACATGTCGATTAAAATAGCTAATAATGAACGTATTGAGATTCGAGGATTTGGTAGTTTTTCACTTCATTATAGAGCATCCCGTATAGGCCGTAATCCTAAGACTGGTAATGCGATAATATTAACAGAAAAATACGTTCCTTATTTTAAACCTGGCAAAGAATTACGTAAACGAATAAATATTGTATCTTTAAAAAATATTTAAATTTATCAAATGATATATAATATATATTAATTTTAATATTCATCTAATAACTACAAATATAATATATTGACATATACCATTTATTATGCATTTTAATGTCAATTAAAATTGCAATTTAATTATTTGGTAAACAATGATTTCAATTTTATATTATAACTATTCTAAATATAGTTAAACAAATTATATATAACTGCTAGTAATAAAGTATATGATATTTTATATAAAATATTTTAAAAATTAAAAATTTAATTTTAATAATGTTTTTGAATAAAAATTTAATAATTTTTTAATTAATTATAAATAATTTATTATAAAAATATAATTTTAACATAAATTACATTAAAATTCTATTTTTCAAAATCGCAAGAAGAAGGTTATGAAATACCATGATTTGCGTGAATTTATTTCCTTATTAGAACATAAGGGAGAACTAAAAAGAATTAATCAATCAATAGATCCTTATTTGGAAATGACAGATATTGCATCTCGTACTTTACGAGCTAATGGTCCAGCATTAATATTTGAAAATCCTCAAGGATACAATATTCCTGTTTTATGTAATCTTTTTGGTACTATAAGACGTATTGCTCTAAGCATAGGTAAGGAAGATATTAGTGCTTTGCGTGATATTGGTAAATTATTAGCATTTTTAAAAGATCCAGAACCACCAAAAAATTTTCGGGATTTTTGTAATAAATTACCGCATTTTAAACAAATTTTAAATATGCCAATTAAGTTATTACGTTCAGCTCCGTGCCAAGAATTAATTTGGTACGGAGATCAGGTTGATATAGGACAAATACCAATAATGCATTGTTGGCCTGAAGATGTAGCTCCATTAATTTCTTGGGGACTAACAATTACACGTGGTCCTAAAAAAGAGCGTCAAAATTTAGGTATTTATCGTCAACAAGTACTAGGTAAAAATAAAATAATTATGCGTTGGCTTTTGCATCGTGGAGGTTCTCTTGACTTTCAGGATTGGTGTAAGATACATCCTAATAAACCTTTTCCAGTATCAGTTGTATTAGGTGCTGATCCCGTAACAATGATAAGTGCAGTAACACCAATACCAGATAATCTTTCAGAATATGCTTTTGCTGGATTGCTACGAGGAAATAAAACTGAAGTTGTAAAATGTATCTCTAATGATCTACAAGTACCGGCTTGTGCAGAAATAGTTCTTGAGGGTTATATTAAACCAGGTGAAACAGCTCTTGAAGGTCCTTATGGAGATCACACTGGATATTATAATGAAAGTAGTAATTTTCCTGTATTTACCATTACACATCTTACACAACGTAGTAATCCTATCTATCATTCCACGTACACAGGACGTCCACCAGATGAACCATCCATAATGGGATTAGCTATTAATGAATTATTTGTACCAATTTTACAAAAACAGTTTCCAGAAGTTGTTGATTTTTATCTTCCTCCAGAAGGTTGTTCATATCGTATTGCTGTTGTAACTATAATAAAACAATATCCAGGTCATGCAAAACGCGTAATGATGGGAGTTTGGTCATTTTTACGTCAGTTTATGTATACTAAATTTATTATTGTGTGTGATGATGATATTAATGCGCGAGATTGGAAAGATGTCATTTGGGCATTAACTACTAGAATGGATCCAGATATTGATACAATAATGATTAAAAATACACCCATAGATTATCTTGATTTTGCATCTCCAATATCTGGATTAGGTTCTAAAATGGGATTAGATGCTACAAATAAATGGCCCGGTGAAACACAACGCACATGGGGTAAACCAATTATAATGGATAAAAAAATATCTAAGAAGATTGATGATATGTGGAATGAATTAGCAATTTTATAATAAATTAATTATATAATTGTGTTCTAAAGTGTATGTATTATTTTATTAAAATTAACAAATATTATTCAATAAATAATGTTTAGTAATGTATTATAAATTAATTTTTTTATTTTTTATAGTAAAATATAATTTTTTTTAAAATAAAATAATTATCGTATATTACAATATGTTTTAATTATCTTGTATAAAATATAAATTATATTATTGTAAGAATATAGTATATACTATATCATTATACAATGCACAAATATATTTTATATATAATCAATACAATAAATATATAATATATTATTTAATATTTATTTATTTTACTTATATAAGTATTTATTATAATATAAGTATTTTGAAAATTTTTTAATTATTGCATACATAATTGTTATATTAACTATTAATGATGTTTATCAGAAAGAATTATGAATTTTATATATAACAAATTATATTTGTTAGAATAATCTATCATATGTTATTAATTTTTATAATATTTATTATATTAAGCAGCAAGGTTATATTATATATTGAGCATAAAATTTTTATAAAAAATTATTCTTTATAAGAATTTATTTATAAATATCTATATTTTATGATATTGTTGTATTAATAAAATTAATCCTATTAATTACTTAAATATTTTATTATTCTCATAATAAGATAACCATAATATATTATTATTTGTTTTAAAAAATTTTAAGATATGAAATATCAATCATCATAAGAATATATGAATATATTATATATGATGATTGATAATAAATTTTTTATGTACTAATATAATTATTTATTGACTTAAAATTATTTTTTTAGTTTCTCTAAAGTTAAATATTTAGATATTAACAATGCTTTAAAATATTATTTATGGGTAAACTCTGTAGTTTATGAATTCTTATAAAGATATTTTGTATAAAAAATACATAATTAAAATTTTTTTAAGAATATATCTTGATATTTATTTTTTGGCAATTATCAGCATATTTGATACTTTTATTAAAAAAGTTTACTTAATTATTAAAAATCAAATATAATAAATATTAACATGCATACACTGGTTATAGTAAGAAATTGTTTGTTTCTAAAATAATAAATATTAATCACCATTAAAATAATATCTATTAATTATCAGTAATTTTGGTATAGTTATATCCTAATTATTCAAAGAGATGTTCACATTTTTTAATAAAAAAAATACAAGTTATTTAAATAAATTATAAAATATAGAATTTATTAAAAGGTATTTTCAAGGTATTTATGAATCTTGAAAACAATAATCATAACATTAATAATAAGATAATTTTTATTATATTATTGAATATAATATGCTATATAACTATTTTGATAAAAAATTATTTAATAACATAACTTGTATTTTATATAAATTATCATATATAACTAATCTAAATTATATAGTATCTATATTATTTACTTATACAAATACACTATTATAAAAAATCATTTTAAATAATTGTAATTATAAATATAATTATATTATATATCAATAAAATTAGTAAGAAATAAATTTATATAGTTTTATATTATATCTCAATATTTTTTAAGAAAACAATAAATTGTAATATACATAAAATAATTATAATAATAGCAAGTATTTCGTTATAACATGAATATATAAAATTCTAATTAACTTTAATTATTAAAATATATAATATATAAAAAAATCATTTTAGATAAAAGATTATGTGTAAAAAAATTTTTTGTACATTCTTACAGAAAGAAGCAGAACAACAAGATTTTCAGTCTTATCCGGGTAAGTTAGGTAAGCGTATCTTGAATGAAATATCTAAAGAAGCATGGTCAAAATGGATTTATAAGCAAACTATACTTATAAATGAAAGAAAACTTAATATGATGAATGCGCATGACCGTAAACTCCTTAAACAGAAAATGGTAAGTTTTTTATTTAAAGAGTAAACATTTAATATGAAAATTTATACTATTACAGAAATTATTGATAGTAAATAATAAAATTTACATACTATCAAACTTGTATTGTTAACTATTATATATTAAATATATCATTAGAAATGAATAAAGCTTTAGTATTACTAATTATTATATCTTTATTGATTGCATGCTCTGGCAAAAAAAATATTCATAATAGAGTAAAATTAATTAAAGATACCAATGCCTTTGATATTTTAATGGGACAATTTGCACATAATATTGAAAATATATGGGGGGTTAATGAGTTACTTATTACTGGTCCTAAAGATTATGTAAAATATATCAATCAATATTTTACTCGTAGCCATATTAACTTTAATTCCGGCAACATTACTATTGAGACCATTTCACCTATCAATCCTATTACAAGTCTAAAAAAAGCAATCATTAGTACTTTACTAATGAATGATGATCTAAATTTAATGGAAATGTATTCTAATATTAATCATATTAATAATATTAAAGATAGTAAAAAACCATTTTTATATGGCCAAGTATTAGATCACACAAAACAACCTATTCGTTGGTATGGTCGAGCTAAAAACTTTGCTAATTATTTAATTCAGAATAAGCTTATAAAGCGTACTTCAGAAGGACATGTAATTTATTCAATAACAATTAAATTAGTATCAAATCATATAGATCAACGTGCACATAAATATTTTGATATCATACGTCATGCATCGAAAAAATATGGTATAGATGAGTCATTGATTATAGCAATTATTCAAATTGAATCTAGTTTTAATCCTTATGCAGTTAGTAATTCTAACGCATTAGGTCTTATGCAAATAATTCAACATACTGCTGGTAAAGACGTATTCGTAAAACAAGGGAAATATGGTGTCCCAAGCCGTAGTGATTTATTTAATCCTGAAAAAAATATAGATATTGGTACAGCATATTTAGCTATTTTACAAAATAATTATTTATGTGGTATCCATAATCCAGCTTCACGTCGTTATGCAGTTATTACGGCTTATAATGAAGGTGCAGGTAATGTATTACGTATGTTTTCTAGTGATCGCAATTGCGCTGTAGGTATTATTAATAATTTAACTCCAAAAGATGTGTATAATACTATTATTAAAAAACAACCATTAGGAGAATCACATCTTTATCTATATAAAGTTAATAGTATACATAAACATATAGGTATGAAAAAATAAAGTTTTAATGTTTATGTTATATGTAGTATTGTGTATGTAGATAAAGATATACTTAAGAACAATGATTTTTATGTATGTAATTATTTTGTAAGTATATTAAAATAAATTTTATAAAAAATTAAATAATATTAATTAGGATATCAATATTAAATGAATAGTATGTTATTTTTAATATAATTCTTACATAGTTTATACTAATAAACTATTAAATAGTTAATATTTAACTAATTTTAATTTTTATATATTTAATATGTGTGTATATTTATTAACGAACAATAATATCTTTATATAAGATTACTTAAGTTGTAATGTATTATAACATCATTGTATGATGTTATATTATTTATATTTAAAAAATAAATTGAACATTATTAATTAATTATCATTTATATGATTAAAAATTTAAAATATAAATAATCGATAAATAAACAAAATGTAATTAATAATTCAAATATTTTTTATATCTATATTATTATAAAAAAATATTTTGCTATTTAAATAGTAGATAATATAAAATTCAATACATTAATTTATATTACTGTAATAAATTGCTAACATTAATAAATATTTAGTAGATGTCTTTGATGATATAGTGATTATAACATTAACTGATAAATAACATTCTGTATTTTATTTTTTTATTATAATCAAATTAATTATCTTTTGATAAAGATTTTTTATTTTTACGTAAATAAATATTATAATTATTTAATAGTTTTTTTAAAAAAAATTAAAGATATTATTATACTGAATCAAGATATAATATGAATAAGAATAAATATAATATACATTAGTATAACTAATATAAGGTAATTAGACTTATTAATCTAAATAGTATTAATATAATTAATTTTAGTAAAAATATATTAATATTTAACTATAAAATACATGTATAACAAATAAGTAAATAGTAAAATATAATAACTAATTCATATAAATAATATTATATTATATAAAAAATACTTATATACAAAAACATCTTTTACAATAACGATAGATTTATTAGATTAATAAAAAATAAAGAAATTTAATATAAAAAAGATATTATCTTGAAATATAAAATATACGATACTACTTTATATTTTAGCAATAATTATAAGAATTAAACAATCAGTTAAATAATTAATAATAAAATTACTATAACAAGAATTCTATAGTTATGAAAAGTTTTATAAAAAAATAAAACAAATGTAGACCTTCTAAGTCTTATTGATTTGAGAATATATTGAATAATAAATTATTCAACAACCACTAATAAGCATACTTACATTAAGTATAGCGACCATAATATTACATAGTTGTTTATTTTTGTATAATATATAACTTGTTATTTATTGCATAATAAAAATTAAAATAAAATTATTAGTATAATTTTATTTATATAGTGAAAATAATATTACCGAAAACATTTATTAAGTGCTAGTCAATCATTATAACAATATAATTATATTTTTATTAGTATAAAATTATTGGTTTGTATATAACAGGAATACATAAATGAGTAAAAATATTTACTATTTAATTCTTAGTTGGTTCATAATATGTTAAATGACCAGTATTTTTCTACTTGGCAAACATTTTGTCGCTTATGGCCATCTATATCTCCTTTTAAAGCAGGACTGATAGTTGCATTAATTGCTCTTATAATTAATGCAGGTAGCGATGCCTTCATGTTGTCTTTATTAAAGCCATTATTAGACGATAGTTTTAGTTGTCCAAAAACTAATATTCTAAAATGGATGCCATTTATTGTTATTGGATTAATGATAATTCGTGGTATTTCTGGTTTTATTTCTAGCTATTGTATTGCCTGGGTTGCAGGTAAAATAGTATTAAATATGCGTCGTCGCTTATTTAGCCATATCATGGGTATGTCCGTTTCATTTTTTGATCAACAATCTACTGGTACATTGCTATCTAGAATTACTTATGACTCTGAACAAGTAGCATCTTCTTCATCAGATGCTTTGATTACAGTTGTACGTGAAGGTGCTTCTATTATTGCTTTATTTTGTATGATGTTTTATTATAGTTGGCAACTTTCTTTCATTTTAATAGTGATTGCTCCAGTAGTATCCATCACGATTCGTATGGTATCAAAACGTTTTCGCAATATTAGTAATAATATGCAAAATACTATGTGTATTTTAACTACTAATGCCGAACAAATGTTAAAAGGTCATAAAGAAGTACTTATTTTTGGAGGTCAAGAAGTAGAAAGTAAACGTTTTGATAAAACTAGCAACTGGATGCGTCAGCAGAATATGAAAATGGTTGCTACTTCTTCTGTTTTAGATCCTATTATTCAATTAATATCATCTTTTGCTTTAGCTTTTGTTCTTTATATAGCTAGCATTCCATCAGTTATGCAGACTTTAACTGCAGGTACTATTACGGTTGTTTTTTCCTCAATGATTGCATTAATGCGTCCTTTAAAATCATTAACTAACGTAAATACTAAATTTCAACGTGGTATGGCAGCCTGTCAAACTTTATTTAATATTTTAGATCTAGCACAAGAAAAAGATACTGGACAACTAGTAGTTAAGCGTATTAAAGGTAATGTTAAATTTTATAATGTAACTTTTAATTATAATGGTAAGGCTATACCAGCACTTAAAAATGTAAGTTTTACAATTTCTGCTAATAAAACTATAGCATTGGTTGGGAGATCAGGTTCTGGTAAATCAACGATAGCTAATTTACTAACACGTTTTTATGATCTTAAAGAAGGTAGAATTCTTCTAGATAATTATGATTTACGTGACTATAAACTTAGTTCTTTGCGTAATCAAATTGCTTTAGTCTCTCAAAACGTCTATTTATTTAACGATACTATTGCAAATAATATTGCCTATGCACGTCATGAAGTATATAATCGTTCTCAAATAGAAGAAGCAGCACGCATGGCTTATGCAATGGATTTTATTGATCAAATGGATAATGGTTTAGATACTTTAATAGGTGAAGATGGTGTATTATTATCTGGAGGACAACGTCAACGAATTGCTATTGCTCGTGCATTATTACGTGATAGTCCGGTATTAATTTTAGATGAAGCTACTTCTTCATTAGATACCGAATCTGAACGTGCCATTCAATCGGCGCTAGATGAGCTTCAAAAAAATCGTACTTCACTAATTATTGCTCACCGACTTTCTACTATAGAAAAAGCTGATGAGATTATTGTAATGGAAGATGGATATATTGTTGAACGAGGCAATCATAAGAAATTATTAATGAGTAATGGTGTTTATGCCCAGTTACATAGATTACAGTTTGGTCAGTGATTGAGCGTATATGGTTTGGAAAATCTTGTATATACCTATTTTTGTTACCTTTTTCCTTTCTTTATGGCTTGATTAGCTGTATTCGTAAATTTTGCTATCGCGTTTCTTGGTTGCAAAGCTGGAGAGCACCTTGTCCTGTAATTGTAGTAGGTAATTTAACAGTAGGGGGTAGTGGCAAAACACCTATTGTAATTTGGCTTGTTGAACAGCTACAAGCTAAAGGATTGCGTATTGGTGTTGTATCCCGAGGTTATGGTGGTTATTCAGAACATTATCCTATATTATTAAATAAAAACACTTCAACTGATCAAGCAGGAGACGAACCAGTTTTAATATATCAACGTACTCATGCTATTGTAGCTGTTGCACCTAAACGTAGTGATGCCGTCAAAGCAATATGCAAAAATTCTACAGTAGATATTATTATTACTGATGATGGCTTACAACATTACGCTCTTGCTCGAGATATGGAATTAGTCTTAATTGATGGTATGCGCCGTTTTGGTAATGGTTGGTGGTTACCTGCTGGCCCAATGAGAGAAAGAACAGGACGTCTTCGTTCTGTTGACGCAGTTATTGTAAATGGTGGTCAAACTATGATAGGAGAAATTCCTATGAGAATCATTGGTCATACTATTATTAATATAAAAACTGGTGAACGTTGCATAGCTAATTCATTTAAAAATGTAGTAGCTATAGCAGGTATAGGTAATCCGGCTAATTTTTTTTCTATGTTAAGATACTTAGGAATTGTAATAATTAAATCTATTTCTTTTACTGATCATTATAAGTATAATTTTACTATTTTAAAAAATTTAACTCCTGAAAATGAGCAATTAATAATGACTGAAAAAGATGCAGTAAAATGTCGTATTTTTGCACAATCTAATTGGTGGTATTTACCTGTAAGTGCTATGATACCGGATGACAAAGCAAATGAATTATTAACAAAAATTACTAAACTTTTGATAGAAAATCATTAAATTTTTAATAAAACAAACATAATAAATTAATGTATCTTTTTGCATATATATTTTATTACTTAAATATCTTATTATATCTTTTTTGAAAGAAATAACTTGCTCATTACTCACCTTTGTGAGTAAATATAATTGGCCTATAATACCATTCTATTTATGTAAAACATAAGAATACAGCAAGTTCCTCCTTAAGATGTTATCTTTTCCGATTCTTCTTGTCAGACGAACGATCTTCTTAGTGCTATTCATAAATATTGTGTTTATTATTTAGGCCTCTACGCCTTAGGGCATTTTTAATTAAGTTATAAAGGTAATACAAATGACTAAGAAGACCGGTCAAGTAAAATGGTTTAACGAAAGTAAAGGTTTTGGTTTTATCGAGCAGCAAGATGGCAGTAAAGATGTATTTGTGCATTTTTCTGCTATTGCTAGTGAAGGATTTAAAACTCTGACTGAAGGTCAGCGTGTAGAATATACTATTCAAGATAGTCCACGTGGTCCTGCTGCTGCGAATGTTGTTGCTTTATAATATTTTTATAAAATAACTTGTTTGACATGGAATGGATATTTCTAGTTAATTAATCTAACACGTTAATAAAATAATATAAGGCAAGTAGTAGTAAAAAATAAAAGCCCACCAATGGTGGGCTTTTATTTTTAAAAAAATTAAAAACAATTTGTATTTTATCTGAGTTAACATTAATTATTATTCATAAATAACATGTAATATCAGACTAAAAATAGAAATATTAAAATAATATTAATAATTTATAAAATATTAAATGATATTTATTATTTATAATTAATTTAGATATTATTCATGTATTGTTTTTTACATAAAAAAATTCATCTTATATCAAATAATTAAATGATAAAAATAATTTATGTAGTATTATTATATATAATACACAATAATTACATATTAATATCATACATTATTAATTAATATTATTTTATGTATTCTACTATATTCACGATACTAAAATTTTATAACTATTTTATATACATAATATTTGTAATATATAATTATATTATTGTCCTATAAAACAATTAGGAATATATAAATATTTCAATTATTTTTTATTATTTTTATTAAAGTATTATAACATTATTTTTATTAAAAAATTAATAATATAATTTAATAAAATATATACCATATAATTATGTTTAAATAAATTAAATATATACATATATATAATCAATATTATATTACTAAATATTTTATATTTAATAATTTACATTATTAATATAAAATATTTATTTTAAATAAAATTATTACGTTTACTATTATCACTTCCTTAATAAAAAACTATTATATCTTGATATAAATTAATTTATAATTATTTACATTATATTCTATATATATTTATATATATAATTTATCTGTAATTTTTTTAGTATGTCTTAAAATTATATATCTTTCAAAAACAAAAGATAATTACTATTATATTTATAATAATATTTTATTTTTTGTCTTTTTTATACTTTTAATAAAATTAACTATAATGAATAGAACATATAATTATATTTTAATAGTTTATATGAATATTAACTTTAATGTTGATATAAATATACTTTTAAAAATCCCTGATGATTTATAATAAAATGTTTTTTTAATTTTACATATATTCAGAATGAATATTCTGAATAGTTAATTTATTATAAGATATTACTTAGTATATTAATATCTAATGCTTATTTATTGCATTTATTGCTAATAGATTATTAAAATAAAATTGAATAAATAATATTAAATATTATAGTAATAATTATCATAATAAAGAATGATTATTTTTATCATAATTATTAAGAATTTATTAATATAATAATATTTAGTTTTATTAATATTATAATACTAAATAATTTGGCTTTATTCATTGTTAATGTTATTATATAATATATAAAACATTATATATATTTATTTTACAGTAATCATTAATATATATTTTAGAGAATATCTATAATAAAGACAAATACTTTAAGTAAATATACTTAGTAACGTATAAGTAATATATAAATATTTATTAAAAAATCATAGCTAAGATATTATAACAATAAAAATTAAAAATAATTAAATTTATAATTTAGTAGTATACATGTTATATATTAGTTGGCTACATTAAAGAATGTAATAAATTATAAATATTTTATATACTTATGATAAAGGTAGTATAGTGATAGATCATAATGGTTATCGCCCAAATGTAGGTATCGTAATTTGTAATAAGAAAGGTCAAGTACTATGGGCCCGTCGTTATGGTAAAAATTCTTGGCAATTTCCTCAA
Source organism: Candidatus Profftia lariciata (assembly GCF_020541265.1). Lineage (GTDB taxonomy): Bacteria > Pseudomonadota > Gammaproteobacteria > Enterobacterales > Enterobacteriaceae > Profftia > Profftia lariciata. The sequence goes on from NZ_CP045925.1 coordinate 543,011, forward strand.
GGGGGGATTAATCCTGAGGAAACCTATGAACAAGCAATGTACCGAGAACTATTTGAAGAAGTAGGTTTAAAGAGACAAGATGTTACAATTATTGCATCAACACGTTACTGGTTACGTTATACATTACCTAAACATTTCATACGATGGTATAAAAAACCAACATGTATTGGACAAAAACAACGTTGGTTTTTATTACAATTAATATGTGATGACTCTGTAATTAACATGCATAGTATTATTACTCCTGAATTTGATAACTGGTGCTGGGTTAGTTTTTGGTATCCAGTGCGTCAAATTGTATCATTTAAACGTGATGTTTATAGTCAGGTCATGAAAGAATTTTCACCATTTTTAATATTATTAAGAGATATTAATTTAACAAAAAAAAATATCTATATCAAATAATTTATATTATATATTGAATGTAATTTATAATAAAATATTTAAATATTTACATGATTATTTTTTATTTTTAAATTATCTATTAATCACCGTACAATATCATTGTTAGTTATATGAAGTACTAGATAATCATCGGTATCTTAATAAGATACTATCTTTTGATTATATATTCTTGATTACTTATAGTAAATTTTATAAAATATTTACTATTACTAGTATGTTTATATATAATAATTTTAACAAAAAATAAGTATTAAAATTATATTTTTTAAAATAGAGATTTTAAATAAACGATAATATTTATATGCTAAGTCACAATTTTAGTGATTATTAACTAACAATACTAATTGTATTAACTAGTATTACTTTTTTCTAAAAAATTAAATATTTTATCATTCATAATGCTATATTAAATTAGTAATTAATTTTTAATATATTAAAAATAAAAAAATATTCATTATAAAAATTAATATAATAAGTTTATAATATAAATGATCTACTTATATGTTTCATATATAATATTATTAATATAAGTATAAAATATAATTTTTTAAGAAAAAATTAGAATATATTAATTTATAATTCAACCATTATACATTATTCATACTAATGAACATACTGATTATAGTAAATATATGTATTTTATTTATTTTTAAATTATTATTTTCTATAACATTTTCTGTGTTATTACTTAAATATGTAAAAAAATATTTTGTATATTCAAAATATTTTTAATAATTTTTACTAAATGTATAATTAATATATTTATTGAGTAGAATAATTATATTAAATAAATATATATTATAGATTATATCATCTATAATGATAGATTATATCTTATACCTTTCATTGAAATAAAGAAAAATATATAATATTATTTAATTAATAAATAACATGCTATTAGAAAATTTTATCTAATAATTTTATTATATATAATATTATATATATTATAATATTGATACAATAAATATTTTTTCTTATAATAATTATTAAACAATATCAAAAATATTTTTATATATATTAATTAAAAAGATTATTTAACTGTGAAATATTTATTTATTAATATTTTATTTATATTAATGAATATTAAATAATATTAGTCTCTTTTATATTAAAAATATTTAAAAATTTTTAATTAAATTATACATTAAATATTACACAATACTATTATATAAAACTTGATATGCAGCTAGAACATTGCACAATGTTATTGTATTTTTTACTTTTATATAAGATATTTTACTAAAACTTTAATATATATAGTAAAATAATATCGAATATTATTTTACAATAAAATATGTTACTGTTTTTTTTAAAAAATAATTTCTTAATCTTTAGAGCATATGTCAATATATCTATATTGATTATTGGTTTTATTATATTCATAATAAATAAAGTATTTTAGTATAAAATAAAATGATTAACTATACATACAATATTATAAAAAATATTTTATAATAACTTATTAATATATAATTAGAGTAATACATTGAAAATGTATACTATATTTAAGGTTAGATGATAAAGAAATAATAATTAAATTGTTTATATTTTTTATATATATTTGTATTACTTTAAATAAAAAATAAAGATCAAAAAATATAAGTTATGAAATAATTAATAGATTTGTAGTTAGCAAAAATTTTAAAATATTTTTTATATATTTATATGTAACAAAATCAATATAAATTCACTATATTTGTTAATAAAAATATTACTACTATGAATTAGTATTTGCACAATACTATTGTGAAGATAAAAATTTAATGTAAATCTATTTATGTATAGTATTCTAAATACATTACTTATTATAATAATATAATAAAATTTAAAATAATTAATTTATATTTTTATAAAAAATATTTTAGGTAGTATAAATTATAATATTATTTATCCGTAATATATTAATAGTAAAAATATATATTTTTTATGAGATTAAAAATTATTATAATATAATAATATTAATGTAAATTATTACCTCTTAGTTAATAAATATATCTTAATATATAGATTCAATAAAATAAATATATAAATAAAAAATTTACAGAAATTTATATTAGATATTTCATATTATTATAAAATAATATATGTTATATTATAATAAATATTATCCATTTATCTATAAAGGGGGAAAATACATGAAACTTTGTGATCGAGATATTGAATCTTATTTAGATACAAAAAAAATAACTATTTCACCCCGTCCATCAGTAAATTGTATTAATGGTGCTACCGTTGATGTGCATTTAGGAAATAAATTTCGTATTTTTTGTGGACATACTGCAGCCTATATAGATTTAAGTAGGCCTAAAAATGAAGTATCTACAGTATTAGATCAGATGATGAGTGATGAAATAATTATTAGTGCAAAAAATATTTTTTTTTTACATCCCGGAGAATTAGTTCTTGCATTAACAGTAGAATCAATAACTTTACCAAATAATTTAGTAGGTTGGTTAGATGGTCGCTCTTCACTTGCACGCTTAGGATTAATGGTACACGTTACAGCGCATCGTATTGATCCTGGTTGGAGAGGATGTATTGTATTAGAATTTTATAACTCTGGTAAATTAACATTAGCACTGCGTCCTGGTATGCCTATTGGAGCTCTTAGTTTTGAGTTATTATCTGGACCAGCTGCACGTCCTTATAATAGTCGTCAAAATGCAAAATATCTAGACCAACAAAGAGTTCTTGCCAGTCGTATTGATCAAGATTGCTAATGTATTAATATACATATAAATATATAATTTAATAAAAAATACTTTAAATTAATTATTAATATTATAAACTATATTTCTTTATAAACATCAAGAAACAAATATTGTTAATTAACCTTAAACATTTTACAATACACTATATAATACAATATAATTATAGTAACGTATTTTATATAAATTGTAACTATAGATATATTCAGTTAATTAATGTAATGTTGTTAATTATTAATAATTTAAAATATAGAAATTATTAATATACAATATATCATATATTATATATAAATAGTAAATATATAATAAATTTTGTATTTTTATATGTATAAATTAACAATAAAATTTTTATAAAAAAGTTTATTGTTAATTTGAATGCTAATATTAATTATTAAATTATTTACTATGTAATAATGTTATTAATAGAATGAGTATTAATAAATAATATTAAAAATCACTAAAAATAAATATGCTATTGTAAATATATTACTATTATTAATAATATCTAGATAAATATTAGTTTTATTATTTAATAATATAATATAAATACATTATTATTTTATGTATATATTATACTTATAATAAAGATCAATGTAAAATATATTATTAATATAAGTATATTATTTATAGATAGTAATAAACAAAGAAATCTATTATTAAATTACATTGAGGTTAGTTTTTTAAAAGATATAAAAAATATATTAAATATAATTTTTATAGTATATTATTACTTATACATAATATATTGTACAATAAATACAATTAAATTATTCTCATTACAAATTAATTTTTGTTAATGGTGTAATATTAATAATATACTACAATAGTAGGATTATTATTAATACGAAATATTTAAAATATATTATTAATATTTTTATAAGCTAATAAAGAGTAAGTATGTATTTATTTTCTTTAAGATGTTTAATGAAAATATATAAATAACTAATTAAGAAAATACAGTTATTATTTAATATAATAATTACTTTAAACAGTAATTTTTACTTAGCATAACACATAATCAATATAATACAATAAGTACTATTAAATATTTTAAAGTATTTTCTAAAATATAATTTTTTTATAAAAAATAAAGAGTTTTTAAATACAATATACTATAAATTAACTAGTAATATAATATTATTATTTAATACATTAAATACCATATTAAGACTTTTAATAGTATGTTTTTGCTAAAGAAAAATCTTATCACTGTATATCTTAGAACTGATTTTTATATTATATATATAACATTTATAACTGTTCTAAACATTTTATATTTAAAAGATTTATTATTAAATTTCATAAAAATTAGTAATAAAATATTATTATTTAATGATATTCATTTTTTATACTACATTTTACTTTTTAGCTATATATTAATATTTATTATATTATTATGTTATTTGATATTTAGTAACGTATCAGTAATAAAGAAATATAAATTATATCTCGATTATCAAATATATTATAAATCACTAATATTATATTTTATATTATATAGTAATTTATATTGTATATTTTAGCAGATTGCATTAATTTTTATTAAAAGATATTTTTTATTTGTACATTAAATTATTATTTAATATATATTATATTATGTTCTTATTTTATTTATATAATTATAAATTTTTCTTTTTTAATCGTTTAATATATTATGTAAGTATTGTAAATAATCTAAATAAGTAATTAATGTAATATTTCTTTACTGATTATTTTTATTGCTTTTATAATTTATATTATATATATTATTCAAATTAACAATATAAAAAGTATTTAATATATTATTATATTTTATCTTGTACATCATAATATCTATGTTGTAATATTTTAAATGAATTTAATAATCATAGTAAATAATATTTATTATTTTATATAAAATATAAATATCAATGCATTATATTCAATATAATACTAATCTTTTAGATTATTCATATGACTAGCATAATAAACAGAAGTATTACTTTACTAAAAAATATATTAGTGATATTATATAAAATAAATTGATCATAACTAAATATTAGTATCTATTTAATGATAATATAATTAATATTATTATTTTTTAAATGTTATATTTATTTTAGCTTGCTTAAAAACTTGAATAGTTTGGCGTCTTGCAATAGTATGATCAATAATAGGATATGGATAATTTAGTACTGTATTTTCTTTAATTGCCCATTGATATGGTTGATGAATATTTTTGTCTGGTACATTAGCTAATTCGGGAAGCCAACGTCTTATAAAAGTACCGTTTTTATCAAAACGTTTTCCTTGAGTGATAGGATTAAAAATACGAAAATAAGGTACCGCATCTGTTCCAGAAGATGCAGCCCATTGCCAACCTCCATTGTTTGCTGCTAAATCTCCATCTAATAATTTAGACATAAAATAATGTTCACCTAATCTCCAGTTAATTAATAAATCTTTAACTAAAAAACTAGCCGTAATCATTCTTAATCTATTATGCATCCAACCAATATAATTTAATTGCCGCATAGCTGCATCAATAATAGGATAACCAGTTTTTCCTTCTTGCCAGGCTATTAAATGTTCTTTTTGGTTATGCCAACAAATATTATCAGTCCAATCAATAAAAGATTGATTACAACATATTTTAGGATAAGCCATTAATAAATGATAATAAAATTCTCGCCAAATAAGCTCATTAAACCATATAAATGCACCGCTATCTTTATTAAGATTTAATGCTTTTGGATATTTATTTAATAATTCGTTTAAACACTGACGTGGTGATAACACTCCAATTGTTAAATAAGGAGATAATATGCTAGTACCATTAATAGATGGTATATCTCTCTGTTTAGCATACAATGCTACACGCTCACAGCAAAATATATGCAATTTTTCTAACGCAGCTGATTCTCCTGCAGGGAATAATTTACAATCTAATTGTTGTCTAGGATAATCAAATGGCTGGATTCTTATAACATTGGAAATTTGATTTCTTTTTTTTGGAGATGGCAAAGAACATGTATCTGTATGGTTGAGGGTTTGTAAAAAAACCTTACGAAATAAACTAAATACTTTATACATTTCTCCATGATTATTCAAAACACTGCCTGGTGGAAGTAATAATGCATCATCAAATGACTGAACTTTACATACCCCTATAAGAGACTGAGTAACCATATCATCTCTTCTTCTTTCATTCAGTGCATATTGTTTATTATAAAAAAGATTTATCGCTTTATGTTTTATGCAAAAAAGTAATATCCACTGTGCTATTGCAGCAAAATTAGTACACTGATGATAAAATAGTGGAATATTTTTTTTTGTTAAATTATGTGCTAGATAATATAAATTCTGATGAATAAATGTTGCCTGACGAGGAGAGATATTGTGTTGCTTCCATTGTTCTGGAGTTGCAATATATAGACAGATAACCCTAGAATTAGGGTTTTTGCAAGCTTCATGTAAAGCTTTGTTATCAATGGTCCTTAAATCGTTACGAAACCATACTACATTTGTTACATTCATTAATGCTTCCTGATTAAAAGTAAAAGTATACTTAAAAAATATTTTATTCTGATGTTAATTACAAGAACTATTTTTTAAGATAAATAAATGTAATAATAGTTATTTGATTATTATAATATAGTAGTTAGGTAATGCTGATGTTTAATTAGATAGTTCATTATATAGCATATAAATAATTAAATTATTATATAATATCAATATATTAGTTATTATATGTATAATATAAAGTTATATATGCTTACTAAGAATATTATTATTTATATAATTATTTTAATATTTTTTAAATATTATAAATTAACTTAATAAAAAATAATATTATTTTTTATAGTTTAAGTAAGAAATTTGATACATCTTTATAAGATGCGAAATATTATAAATCTATATTTATCATATACTTATTATATATTATATAATATATTTTATCTCATGAGTAAAAAAATAACAATATAAACAATTAATATATTTAATATAGAATATATATTTTTAGATTTTATTTAATAAAATTATTACATATATACTAATATATTATATTAATAATATTTTATTATATATGTATTGTATAGAAATAGAATAATTATTAGTAAAATAATATTTATTAATATAGTAATAAAATATATTTAGTAGAATAAAAAATTTAAAAAATATTTTTATATTATCTAATTTCTAAATAAATTATTCTAAATATACTAGTTATTAAATATATTAATATTATTGTTTAGCTATTACAATGCTATTGATAAACTTTTTCTAGATAATTTATATAAAAATATAATATTATTTTATTCATACTATTAATTAGTAATTATTGATTATAAATGTACTGAATAACTAATTATATAGTTATTGCTGTATCGCATATACTAATATGCATTATAAATAATAATATATTATAATTGTTAATTAAACTAATATTTATTAATATAATAAATAGTAACATCAAATTTATAGTAATAATAAATACATTATCCTATTAAATATATTTATATGAATAATTTACTTGATAAATAATTTTTAAAATAATAGATTAATATCTACTCTTTAGTAAAAATAGATCATTTATTCTAAATAATATTAAGCTGAAAAAATATTTTTATTATAAAATAATAATATATGCGTAATGGAATATCTTTTAAATTATTATATTGTACATAATAATTAATATATGGCATTATATGTTTAATTAATTATTAATCATTTGTATAGATAGTTAAAGAGAGATATAAATATATGTAATATATAACTTTTAACTAAATGTTATGCATGTAATGTTATAAAAATTATATATAATATTTTTATAGAATACATTTATATATTATATATATGATGAGTAATATTATATTTTAGATATAATTTAAAATATTATTTTTTGTAAGTTAATATATACTGTATATCGTTGAGTATTTTATAATATAAAACATAATTTATCTATTATATATTTGTACAGAATTTTTAGTAATTTAATTGCATATTGTATTAAAATGTTAACATAGTATATAAAAGATTACATTAATTATAATGTTATATATACATCATATATAATCCTTATATATCTTATATTTTTAAAGAAAATATTATATAATATACAATTAATGACATTAAAATAAGACATTACTTGAATAATTTTATTAAAAAATCATGACTGACATTTATTAAATTCAAATAATTATATTTAGTAAATTAATGATTTATATGTATAAAGTATTTTTATCAATAAAATATTTACTTTTCTGCAGCATATATAATCAATTAAAGATATTTACGTTCAATAAATATGATATTATAGAGATCTTATTAGTTTTAGTATATTATTATATGTAATATAATAATGATCTCTAAAATTAATTTAGATAATTAGGACATTCAATAAATATTATTTTTTTAAAAAAAATAATTTATGTATATTACTTAATAATTTTATTTTATATATTTTATAATACTATTATATTAATTAAAATAAATTATTAATTATTTTATAATTAATCATGATAACATATCCAATCGCATATAAACTAAATTTATTGTTCATAAAAAATATAATTTAATTATATATAACTGTCATGAAAATTATGAATATTTTTTACAAAATAACTGTACAAGTAATAGCTATGTATTAATATTTTTTATTTATTTTATATAATATAAAAAATTTTTATAATAATTTTGCGTACAATAATATAACTAAATTTTATGTAGTTAAAAAATAATTTTATTTTTTAGTATTTTTATATATTGTAATTATAACTAACTCTTTATAAAGATGTTGTAGATATAATAAGATAACTATATATATTAAACAATATTTCGGTGTCTTTTCTTTAAAGATCTGAATATTTTAATATATTATCTATTAGTCTAATTTTATTAAATCTTTGTTATAAAAAAATCATTCAATAATTATATATTTTCTTTAAAAACATATTTTACACATAAAGTTATAAAGATAATAATGACTAAATCTATATTAGCAATAAGATCTTTTATTCTATAGTAAAAGATTATATAATTACCTGGTTAAGGTAATTCTTAATTAATAATAATTTTAAATTATACGCAAGATAAAAGATATTATTATATGATTCGTTTGATTATAAGTTTATTGACTATTTTAAAAAATAGTTTTTGACATTATCAATATAATAATATTTATATATTAGATGCAAAGATATTCTTATATGACGATTAATCTATCAATAACTTATTGATATTGTTTTTATTAATTAAGATTTCGTAATTTTTACTTAAAATAAATCTTAAATAAGTTTTAAGAGAACATTATTATTAATAGAAATATTCTATTTAATTTATTTTTTGATCTTGTTCTAATAAAAGTTAATAGTGTTATCTTCTCTTTGGCAACAGTGTCTAATCACATTGTAAGATGATTTATTTGCTATCTTTGCAAGCAGAATTCAGTAATAATATTTCGGAACTTTATGCCTGATAATAACTTTATATTATATTGAGTACATGATAAATATCTTAATAAGATTAATATACTATTATATCACTATTGTAACAGAAATATATTATTTATAAATTTGAAGATTAAAATGACATTTGTAATGACCACTATAATTAATCTAAATACAGTTACTACTAATACTGTAAACCCAATAATTCAAATTGCTACTTATATATCTATATTTATTAAGATTGATTGAGATAAATAATTCGTTAAATATAATATATCTTATCAATTAAATTTACATGTTAAATATAACTATAATAATTTTATTAAAAATAAATCTAACCTATTAGCTTTTGCAATAGCACTTTAAGTAGCTAATACTTTAAGTATAATTTTATAATCCATTCTTTTATATCGTAGTATAAGATTAGAAAAAGCACATTTTTACATGTTATGAGTAACAATATGATTGTAAGTAAAATTAACGCAAAAGTCATTTATTTACATTCTAAGCATTTTGTATAAAATATGGTAAAAGATTTAAAAATCATTCAATAGAAAATTTTAAATATTATTACCGTTCTGTTGATACACTATTTATTGAGTAATATTTAGTTTATTGCTAAAAGAAATATTCTTAGGAAGAATTTTTTATACTTTTAATCAATTACTTAAAGGTAATCAATAGATTATTCTAATATCAGATGGTTATCTAAAAGATATACAGGATGTAGAAAATCGTTTCAAATAATGACTTAAATGAGGTATAATTGAGCTCTTTATCCACTAGAATTAGAAACAAGTATTATAATTTTAATAAAACAGGCCAATACATACAATGTATATTTTTCTAAAGAAGTTGCATTTTTTATTGTTAATAAATGATGTTCTAATATGCGTGAACTTAAAAAACATTCAATAGAGTTATTACCAATACTAGTGTTACCAGTCATACACTTATTATTAAATAGTCTACGTAAATTACTAAATGACTTTATTGTTATGCAAGAAAATAGTTACTATTAATAATTTTCAGAAAATAGTAGCTAAATATTATAAATATTAAATCAGTAGATTTACTTTTTAAGTTTAGCTCTAGAGCTGTTATTTGTCCTAGTTAAATAACCATGGCATTAGCAAACAAGTTAACTAATTATAGTATACTAGAAATAGATAATATTTTTAGTAGACGTAACATACAATAATATTGTATTCCTGCCGTATAATTAATTGATTACGTGAAGAAAATTAAGACATAAAAAAAATTTTCTAATTTAATTAGAACATTATCCTTTTTACAAAAAATAATAGTGATATATAGCTATATGAAATGTATTGTTAAGCGTGAACATTTGTTAAAACCATTGCAGCAGGTTATTAGTACAAGGAATAATAGACCAACTTTACCCATTCTAGGTAATCTGCTTTTACAAGTTAAAGATGGTTATATATTATTAACAGTTACTGATTTAGAAGTAGAAGTCATTGTTCGTATTCCTATTTTACAAGATTATATAATAGGTAAAATAACAGTTTCTGCACGTAAATTTTTTGATATTTGTCGTGGTTTACCGGATCATGTAGAAATAACTGTGATTTTAAAAAATGATCGCATTTTAGTGCATTCAGGTCGTAGTAGTTTTTATTTAGCTACTATGCCAGCTGTTGATTTTCCTAATTTAGATGATTGGCGAAGTGAATTAGAATTTAGTATGTCACAAACAATGCTAAAAAAAATGATTGATACAACTCAATTTTCTATGGCCCATCAAGATGTTCGATACTATTTGAATGGTATGTTCTTTCAAACTGAAGGTCAAGAATTACGTACTGTTGCAACTGATGGTCATCGTCTTGCAGTATGCTCTATGTCAATAGAATATAGTTTACCAAGTTATTCTATCATTATTCCTCGTAAAAGTGTAATAGAGCTATATCGTTTATTAGAAGGTGAAGAAAAATTATTATGCTTGCAAATTAGTCGTAATAATATTCGTGTCAATATAGGTAATTTTATCTTTACTTCTAAGTTAATTGATGGTCGTTTTCCAAATTATCTTAATGTATTACCAGCAAATCCAAATAAAATACTAAAAGTTAATTGTAATGCATTAAAACAAGCTTTTACTAGAGCGGCAATTTTATCAAATGAAAAGTTTCGTGGTGTACGCTTATACATTAGTAAAAAACAACTAAAAATTACAGCCAACAACTCAGCACAAGAAGAAGCAGAAGAACTTTTAGACGTTATTTATGAAGGCACAGATTTAGAGATTGGTTTTAATGTTAATTACGTTCTAGATGTACTAAACGTACTAAAATGTGAAGATATATATATATTGCTAACTGATGAATTATCCAGTGTACAAATTAAAAATGCACACGCTAAGTCAACAACGTATGTTATTATGCCAATACGTTTATAACGTATAATCAATAAGATTGATTAATTATTTTAATTGTATTGTATTTTATGTTCGATATGCACAAATTTTTTATATACTATGAATAATATAATATATATAACTTATTTAATTATCTATAATTATTTTTACAAGAAAATATAAAATATAATTTTCATGTATGTTACGATATACCTTATATAATTTTTTTAAAGAAATCTAATATATGTGTAAATTTTATAAAAATAAAGTTTTATTTATGTAATGCATACAATATTATTAATATTGCATTTAGTATTTTGCTAAACTAAGATATTACTCATAGTAATTAATGATAGTTCGTTATTTTTAATAATGAATCATTATCAGTACACACTAACCATATTATTAGTAAGATAATCAAAAATTGGTTTATTATTTTTCAGCACCTAACATCATGTTATTAACATGACTAACAAATTTATCATTTTTAATACCCAAAATATTAAATCAATATTTAATTATATAAATTAATTTTATTAATTGTAACTATGTTGTTTTTTATAGAAAACCAAATTAAAATAAATAATATACAATATAATTATAATTATTATTTCATTATAATTATAGTAAATTTATTTATTATACAGTAATGGTTAATTACAAATTATATGATACTTAAAAAACATAAGAAGATATACTTGTTAAATATTTATACCCTCATAAAAATATTTGGTTATATTATATATGTACTACAACTTATATAAGTTAATTACATTGAACTAGTATATTGATGACTATAATTTATTTCTTATTAAGAGTTTAATCTTTAAAAAATAAAATATTCTAATTACCTAAATTTACTGCCTTATTTATTTGAAATAAATAAATATTTCAATACGCAATAAATATTTTATATATAAATTTATTATAAATAATAATATGTTTCTTCAATAAGGTACAATAGTAGTTTAATTATATCTTCAATGAATGAGAAAGGCTGATGTTAAATACTTATGACTCCTCAAGTATTAAAGTATTAAAAGGGTTAGATGCTGTTCGTAAACGTCCTGGCATGTATATTGGTGATACTGATGATGGTACTGGTATGCATCATATGGTATTTGAAGTAGTGGATAATGCAATCGATGAAGCTCTTGCTGGCTTCTGTAAAGATATTATTGTCATTATTCATAATGATAATTCTGTATCAGTGCAAGATGATGGTCGTGGCATTCCAACCGGATTACATAAAGAAGAAGGAGTATCAGCAGCTGAAGTTATTATGACTATGCTACATGCTGGTGGTAAGTTTGATGATAATTCATATAAAGTGTCTGGTGGTTTACACGGCGTAGGTATTTCTGTAGTGAATGCTTTATCTGAAAGACTTGAATTAATAATTCGTCGTGAAGGTAAAATTTACGAACAAATATATAAATATGGTATACCGCAATTTCCTTTAAAAGTTACTGGAAATACAACTGATACTGGTACAATCATACGTTTTTGGCCAAGTAAAAAGACTTTTTCTAAGAATACTGAATTTCAATATGAAATTTTAGCTAAACGACTACGTGAATTATCTTTTTTGAATTCTGGTATTTCTATTCGTCTACATGATTATCGTAATTATCGTACGGATTATTTTCATTATGTAGGAGGTATTAAAGCTTTTATAGAATATATGAATAAGAATAAAAAATCTATTCATCCAAACATATTTTATTGCTCAACTATTAAAAATAATATTGGTGTAGAAATAGCACTGCAATGGAACGATGGTTTTCAAGAAAATATTTATTGTTTTACTAATAATATTCCACAGCGAGATGGTGGTACTCATTTAGCTGGATTTCGTGCTGGTATGACACGTACCTTAAATAGTTATATGGAAAAAGAAGGTTACAGTAAGAAAACCAAAGTTAGCATTACCGGTGATGATGCACGTGAAGGATTAATTGCAGTAGTTTCAGTAAAAGTTCCAGATCCTAAATTCTCGTCTCAGACTAAAGATAAGTTGGTTTCTTCTGAAGTAAAAACTGCTGTTGAAAATCAAATACATCAATTACTTGCAGAGTACTTACAAGAACATCCATCCGATGCTAAAATAGTGATTAGTAAAATTATTGATGCTTCTCGCGCACGTGAAGCAGCACGCAAAGCTCGTGAGATGACACGTCGCAAAGGAATATTAGATTTGGCTGGTTTACCAGGTAAATTAGCTGATTGTCAAGAACGAGATCCAGTACATTCTGAGTTATATCTAGTTGAAGGAGATTCTGCTGGGGGATCTGCAAAACAAGGACGTAATCGCAAAAATCAAGCAATTTTACCATTAAAAGGTAAAATATTAAATGTTGAGAAAGCACGTTTTGATAAAATGCTATCCTCTCAGGAGGTTGCTACATTAATTACTGGACTTGGATGTGGTATAGGTAGAGAAGAATATAATCCTGATAAATTGCGTTATCACAGTATAATTATTATGACTGATGCTGATGTTGATGGCTTACATATTCGTACTTTGTTATTAACTTTTTTTTATCGCCATATGCCTGAAATTATTAAACGTGGCCATCTGTTTATCGCACAGCCTCCACTATATAAAGTAAAAAAATGCAAACAAGAACAATATCTTAAAGATGACCATGCAATGGATAAGTATCAACTGTCTATTGCTTTAGATGGTGCTTATTTGCATGTTAGTAAAGATGCTATAGCAATACCTGACGAAAATTTAAAAAAAATGGTAATTGAATATTATCAAGTTCAGAAAATAATTGAACATATGAAATTTGATTATCCTAAAGAATTATTAAATGAAATGATCTATCATCCATCTTTATTAAAGATAAATCTTAATAATCATGATCAAGTGCTACAGTGGGTAGAATCTTTAGTAGATATCTTAAATAAAAAAGAAATATATGGCAGCACTTATAGTGCTATTATCAATAAAAACCTTGAAAAGCATATTTTTATACCTGCTATACGTATTCGTACTCATGGTGTTGATACCGACTATAAATTAGATATAGATTTTATTTATGGTATAGAATATAATCGTATTTGTAATTTAGGAATGACTTTGTGCGGTTTAATTAAAGAAAATGCCTTTGTGATGCGTGGTGATCGTTATCAACACATTACTAGTTTCGAACAAGCAATACAATGGTTAGTTAAAGATTCTCGTCGGGGTCTTACTATTCAACGCTATAAAGGTCTAGGTGAAATGAATCCAGAACAACTTTGGGAAACGACAATGGATCCACAAAGAAGACATATGCTACGTGTTACTATTAGAGATGCTGTAGCTGCTGATCAGTTATTTACTACATTAATGGGTGATGCAGTTGAACCACGTCGTATTTTTATTGAAGAAAATGCATTGAGGGCATCTAATTTAGATATATAATGTTAAGAAATAACAAAAATTATGTTTTTGTTTAAACACAATATTTATTAATCTTAAATTAATCCATGCTTATTTTATAGGATAAAATATATTAAATTATAAATAATTTATTAGCAATATTTACATTAAGATTAAATAATAATATTACACAATATACTTAGCTATTAGAAATAATATAGCTATATTGTTTATATACAATTTTAATAAAATTTTTAATACATTGTATGCAATAGTTATTTCATATTAAAATATATTAAAATGTGTTTTGATAAAAATATTGTATTACAATGATTATATGTTTTATATATACTGTAAAAGTGATTATTAATTATTTTTTTAATGTTAATAATCACTATATATTATCTTAATATAATTAATTATAGTTGTTATTAATTATATGCAAGTGGTTTTTTAAAAAAAATCATTTGATATACTATTTTCATTAATAAATATTCTTCGTTACAAGAAATTATTATATATTAATAATAATTTTTTAATTATTATTTGTAGTGCATTGGATTGATTTTACTAAATTAGTATAATTTAATTATATCATTAAATAAAAGTGTTATACTGTAATGATTATTACGTTATTTATATAACGAGATCAATAATTTTTAGCTAACGTCTTAAAATGATTGTTTATTAAATTAATCAATAAATATATTTTTTATGTAGTATTTACATTATATTAATGATTAAAAAATAAGTAAACAAAGTATACATAAACATATTAATTGTTAAAATAAATAATATTAATACTTAAGATATTAATTATTAATTAAGTATATCATTAATTATGATGTATTATATACGCTCTCATAGTATCTGTAATATATTATACGATATTTCTTATTAGATAATTTTTATTTATTAGATAAACAATATTAATTTTAATCATAAATTATTATAATAATATCTATTGCATTAAATTATTGTTAATTTTTATAAATTTTTTGATAAAATAATTAAGTTGTTTAATTACTTACATGTATAATTATTATATATAAATATATATATTTTAAAAAATTTAAGTAATTTTATTAAAAATATTTTTTTATGACAATACAATATTAACTATGTTAATAGTATTATTATATATCATATTTTATTATTTAATACTAAAAAAGAATATTTTTATAAATATTACTTACATAATTTTAATAAAATTATTTTAGTATCTGTAGGATTATATTATTTATTATATAAATAATAAGATATAGTTTTTAGATAAAATTGCAATTATATTTTAAAATTTTTTTAATTAATTACATTACACTATATTTAGTGTGTTCTGTCAAAAAATATCTTAATAATAAAAAATATTATATTTTTTATTTTTTCTTGATATACACAATATAATAAGTATTATATATTAATAACCATACTCTTTAAAAGAGTATTAATTATAGTAATATAATATTATTATTTATACATAATTATTTTTTATAAAATACACTTAAATAATTTTTAGTTTTTTACATTATTTTTCTAAATTTAAGGATTATATAATGTCAATTAAATTGATTGCCATAGATTTAGATGGTACTCTCCTTAATAAAGATTATATTATTACACCTGCAGTAAAAAAATCTATTTTGACAGCTAGATCTCATGATGTACATATATTGTTAGCTACTGGACGTCCATTTGTTGGTGTAAGGCAATATTTACGTGATTTAGAGTTAGATAAAGTAGGTTGTTATTGTTTATGTAATAATGGTGGACTTATTGTCCATGCTAATAACGGTAAACCTTTATTCGAAACTTTACTAGATCATAAAGATTATATATATTTAGAGTCATTATCCCATCAAATTGGATCACATTTTCATGCCTTTAATCATCATGTACTTTATACAGCAAATCGTAATATAAGTAAATATACTATTCATGAATCATTTATCACAGGAATTCCATTATATTTCTGTCCTGCTAATGAAATGGATAAAAATATTAAATTTCCAAAAGTAATGATGATAGACCATCCAGATATTTTAAATAAAGCTATTGAGCGAATTCCAAAAGAAGTTTATAAACTATACACAATTATGAAAAGTAGTCCATATTATTTAGAAATACTCAATAAAAATGCAAATAAAGGTAAAGGAGTCGCTCTAATTGCTAAATATCTAAATATTTCACGTGAAAATATAATGAGCATTGGTGATCATGATAATGATTTAGCCATGGTGAAATATGCAGGTATTGGCGTAGCTATGGGTAATGCAGAACCTATACTTAAAGAAGTAGCACAGTTTATTACCAATACGAATGAAGAAGATGGTGTAATGGTTGCAATTAATAAATTTTTATTTTTATAAATAAATTATAAAATTTACTTATATTTAAAGTCAATCTAATAATAATATAATAATTTATAATTTAAATACTAATATTGTTCTTTGTAAGCTGAGTATTTTAAATATTATTAATTATACCCAGTTACTATAAATAATTACTATATAAATATTGTGCTTGATATTATAGTAATAATATTGAATATAACGATAAAATATTAATAAATTATGAAATAAATTTATGTTACTACTTAATTAGTATATTTTAGAATGAGTTATAAAATTATTTTTAGTTTATATTGCATAATTGATGTTAATATAATTTTTATATGTTTTTTATATTAATAACAATTATTTATGTGCTGCATAATTAAATAATTATAAATTAATAGTAATATTATTTATACTATTCTTTAGTTAGAATGAGTTATAAAAGAGATAAGTAAAATACAATATTGCTGTATAAAAATATTTGGTTTAGTCGTTCAACATTACTATATTTAGTACGTATATAAGATAAATGAATATAATTCTTACATAAAATTACTTAAAATAATAAAACAATTTATTTATATAAAATATTTATGTATTTATAATAATAAAATATATATTCATTATATTAACCTAGTTAATATTTTGTATCTTAAAGAAATATCATAATTTATTAATAATATATGAAATAAATATCATTTTTAACTTAAACAATATATTTTACTAAATGTTCTTGTTTGTTTTATTGTATTTTATAATAAAAATTTTAATCAAAAAAATAAATATTACTAATAATTTTTAAAAAAATAAAAATATTGGATATAGTATATATTAGCATAACGACCATATATCAAAATGCAATTAATTAAAATTTTGTAGACATAGATTGAGAAAATAATTTAATTTTTCTTAGTAAATAAAATAAATACATTTCTTTTAATAATGGTTAAATATTATCGTTAATGTGCATAAATACTTATAGTTATTACTCAATATAGTATAACTAGATTTATTTAAGTTTAATTAATTTAATAAAATTTATTAAATATTATTAAATAACTTGTTGTTTTAGTTATTTTTAATAAAAATAACATATTTATATTTATAACAGATGAGTTATAAAAATAAGAAATTAATAGTACGATTGTTTACTACGTTTATGTTCAGTTAAATCGCGTACACCCTGTAATTCAGGGAATATATATAATAATTCTTTTTCAATGCCTTCTTTTAAAGTGTACTGTACCATTGAGCAACCATTACATCCACCACCAAACTTTAAAATAGCAATACCATCTTCTGTAACTTCTATTAATTTTACTTGGCCACCATGAGTAGATAGTTGAGGATTAATTTTTGATTGCAATACATATTCAATGCGTTGACTCAATGGAGCATTGTTGTCTATATTAATTATTTTAGCATAAGGGGCTTTGATTGTTAATTGAGAATTTAGTTCATTAGTAATAAAATCTATCTTAACATCTTGTAAGTACGGCGCACTGATTTTATCAATATAAACAGATATTTTTTGAAAATCTATTTTAATATAGTTTATATCTAATGCATTAGGTAGGTAATAAGCAATACCACATTCTGCTTTTGGTGTACCTTGATTAGTAATAAAAATACGTATTTGAGTTCCTTTTTTTTTAGTTGACAATAGTTGATACAAATAATCTTGGGCAGTGTTAGTAATATTAATCATCAATATTTTACTCAATAGATAAATTATATGCTTGGTTATATTATAATTATTAATTATTTATAAATCTTTATCAGGTAATATATTTTTATATTTCGTATAATGTAATATTAATGACTTATTTATTTCATAGTATATACTATTTATCTACTTAATATATTATGAATATTATTCAATACTTTTAATAATTATAATTATAAATTATTATGACATCTTTATCGTATATTTAGGAAATGTTTATAAATTTAGTAATTACTGCTATATTTAAGTATTAATAACTATGAATACTTAAAAAATTTTTTATTAATCTCATAAATATATTAACATAATATTTTTATAGTTAATATAATTTTTAAACATATTATAATAGCAAAAATTATATATAGTAATACACTTTATGTGTATTTTTGGAGATTAAGAATCTATAAATAATATTTTTATAAGTATAAAAATATTATTTATAATGTATTTTAAACTTTTTACATATTTTTTATATTATAAATGAGATCTATATCTTATTAATCTATAATAATTATTTAACATTAAATTGAGGAATAAATTTCTTTAGTACAACAATAGTATAAAAATAATATTATTGTATTACAGATATATTCTATGCTTTATTAAGTTATATTTTGTCTTAAAAAATATTGAGTACATAAATAAATAATTTATATTTTGTATTTAATTCTATTGATTAAAATACTCTTGATGCTATAAATTTCTTTATTAATATTAGTTACTGTAATAATGATTTTAGATAAAATTTTATAATACTTTTAATAAAATTTTGCTAAAAAATTATTATATGATTAATTATCATACATATTATTTTATATATACTTTTATTAAAAAACTAAATAATTTAAACATAATAATATTTATTAGATATTTCTATTTATTTGAACCAATTTTATACATTTATATATTACATATATTTCGGTAATATAATAATTAATCAAATTATTTAACTAATATTTTTATTATAGAGATATAAATTATTTTAACTTTTATATATTTTATATATATGATTATAAATGTATGAATTATCTTACTTAACTAAATAAGTATGTACAGTTTTATTGATTATATTAAGATAGATTAATGTAATATATTTTAATATTTTATTAAATACTTACAAAAATTAAATTTTATAAAAAAATTATTACATAATAATATATACTATATTAATTATATGTGTATATACATTATAATATTAATACAATAACAATTATAATCATTATAAGATAATGATACTATCATTATATAAATTATTTATAAATATTAAAAAATATTTTTTATTATTTAATAATGTATAAAATCAAGAATATTAAGTATTAATTCTAAAATAATTATGCATAATAATATATTTTATATTTATAGAAATATTATTTTTTATAATCTACTATATATTCAGTTATCTTAAGTATATTTAAATAATAGATTGTAAATTAAATTAATTTTATAGTAATCACAACATAAAATATTAAGTAAAATTTATTTTATGGTGCCGAAAGCCGGATTTGAACCGGCACGTTTTTAACGGTTGATTTTGAATCAACTGCGTCTACCAATTTCGCCATTTCGGCACATTAATTAGTTAATATAGTATTAAATATTATATCAATCTATGATTTACATGTAAATATTATTTTCTATTACTTTGTTTAAAGTGATGAAATCCTAATAAGATTTAATTATTCTTATTTAATTTAATTTATTATATAGCATATTTAATATATATTTTATTAAAATATTTTTATATTTATTTTTTAGTTATTATATTTACATATATTGTATAATATTTTTTTAAAGAAAATTATTAAATAATAATAAATATTATGTATAATAATTTAATGAAATTTATTATTAGTAATAATAACAGCTTATTTTTTAATTATATTATTTAATAATAATAAATGTTTATTAAAAGCATTATATATATAAATATTTTACATATAAAGCATATAAATGCATTAATAACTATTAATAGATTATATAATAAATATACTATTACTGATAAATTATTAATAAATATATAGGTGTATTTTGTAAATAAGTATATTTATGAAATACACTATGTATTGTAAATATTGTATAGATATTATATTTTTATATTTAATCATATAACTTTTATAAGTTAATTTTTTATAAAAAGATTATGTTTTATTAAAAGATAAATAATTATTATTCAATTTATTGTAAAACTTTATGTTTTACTGATCAATATCATACTAACTATGATTAATTATTAAATCATTTAGAATACAGTAGTATTTTTATAAAATTATTAACATTAATTTTAGTTGTAATATTATATATGTTATCAATTAATTTAATATTATATCAACTGATAATATGCAATATTATTTATTTAATTAGTTAATATATTATATATATAAATAATATTTATACTAAATATTATATTAATATTTTTTATTACTAAATTTAGTCTATCTTTGTTAAGTTCAACCTATTCTCCAAGATCATTTTAATAAAAGTACTAAAATAATTTATTATTAGTAATATAATATAATATTATTAAATATTTTTTATCAAAATAAATAAAGAATTCAATTCAAATGTTGATTATTACTTGATTTATGTGTTATATATTAATTTATTTATATATTAATATCTACTTTATCTTGTATATAAAACATTTATATGTTATTACTATACATTATTTTCATAATAATTCTTTTAAATTAATTATGTCAATTTATAATCGAGTATTATTCTTATTAAATTTACTACAAAATATTTCATAATTATTTAAATAACATAGTAATACTACCATCATTAAAGATAATAATTACCTAAAATAATTAAGTACGATAAATAAAATAAATACAATTTTAATTGTATACTGAATTATTCTATTTTATATATTTATATAAATTATAAATTTTTTTAAAAAATGATATAATATAAATGTATTAAAATATTCTATAAAATATTACTATTCAAAAAATATATATATTATAGTTACTATAATATATATTGATATTGTATAACAAAAACAAAATTTTTTTAAAAAATTTGAGTAATAAAATATTTATTAATGATATTAACTTTTAATTTTGTCAACTATTTTCTTACAAAAGAATTAAGTATAATTATTGATAATATTTAAAAGTAATATTATTTATTAACTATTGTTACTTATATGCATTACTTGTTTATAGTAAATATTATATTTTAATTGATTCAATTTAATACCATATTACTTGCAAAATTATACTATTAATTTTTATATAGAACTATAAGATTGTAATTACCTATTACAATATGTAATATATAAAAAATAATAATTTATTAAAAATTTTTAATTCATTTAAATAATATATTATTATTAATAATAAATAATCTTCCAAAGATTATTTATTTTCTGATATATTCAGAATATTATTCTAAATTTTATTACTTTTTATTTATTTGAATCAATTAACTTAATAAGTTATAAAGATAAAATCTTTAATACAATGCGTATTATTTAAATAAGTTGTATTTATACAAAAATATATATTTTATTATTTACAATAATACGATTATATAAATAATAAAGATTATTAAAATAATATAATATTTTTTAAAAAATTCTTAATTAAGATTATTAGTACAAATATTTAGTTACTTGAAATAAATTGTATTTATTGATTCTTATTATTATACATTGATTAAAAATCAAAGTACAAATAAAAAATATTCTTAGTAAAAATTATTTTTTATTAAGAATTTAATCATTGCAAAAATATAATATTTTATATTATTTTTTATTTATAAAAATTATATTATTCATTAATAATTTTTAATGTAATAAATAAGTAATTTTAATAAATATTAATTATTTTTTTATTAATATTTTCTTAGATAGTAATAAATTTATAACTATTTTAGGATTTAATTCAATCATTTTATTACTTGGTGAGCAACATATGATTTGATGTTTACCGCGCGTACCAATCAACAGTGGATTTGTTGGTCCATATAATGTTATATTTGGTTTATTAAGGGCAGCTGCTAAATGACTGAAACCTGTATCTACCGATATAAGAGCTTTTGCTCCTAAAATTACATTTGCGATCATTTCAAGTGATAAATGTGATAATACTTGTACATGTTTAAAACCATATGCAAGTCGTAAAGATCTTTGTTTCTCGTGCTCCATACCCCATGGAAGCTTGATCTGAATATCCATGGGTTCAATAAAGGCAATAAGTTCTCGCCAGTACTCTTCTGGCCAGTGTTTTTCATAACGTGTTGTTGCGTGTAAAAATACAAGATAATGACTATAATTTATTGGTGATCTTTTAAGAAAGCGTTGTACAATAGCATAATCATGCTGTGTATTTGGTTGTTTATAATTTAGACTCAATGCAAATAATTTACGCATTCTTTCTATAGCATGTATATTTTTGCTTATAAAATAACGATGATTAAAGAATAAACTAGCAAGAGGTTCACGAGCACTACGATAATTTTGTCCATGAAGTGGTCCCTTTGCAATACGTGTAATAAGTGCTGCACTTTTTATTAGTCCTTGAGCATCAATCACAGCGTTATAATTACGGTATTGAAGATCTTTTTTAAAAGCATAGCGTTCTTTGCGGTTCACAGTGCAAAACCATTTTTTTTTCCAGCGACGAATTGCGACAGGAATAACACGCTCAACAGCAGGATGCCAATGTGGAATTTGTGAAAACATTTCTTCTACCACCCAATCAAATTTAATATTTGAAATATTTTGCATAGCATCTGTTAATGCGGGTAAAGTATGAATAATATCTCCTATAGATGAGGTTTTAACGATTAAAACATGCATATATTTTAAATCTCTCTCTTTAATAATAATTTTAATTCTTGTAAAACAACATCAGGTTTAATATTGGTTAAACTATAATCATAATTATATTCTGCATTACCTTTGCGAATTTTTAAATAACCAGTACTTAGGCGTATTATTTTAGCTGTATTAGATAATGGAGGAGTAAAATTTGGACTACTTGGTCCATAAAGAGCAACTAGTGGTTTATTAAGTGCTGCAGCAATATGCATAAGACCTGAATCATTAGTGACGATAGCTCGACATGCCGCTATTAATATCGTTACCTGATCTAAAGTAGTCTTTCCTATAAGATTTGAGCAATTGTTACGATTTTTTTTTAATAAATAATAAATATTGTTAGCTATTGTTTTATCTTTATCTGAACCAAAGAAAAAAATATGATACCCTTCTTCTATAAGCTTTTGCGCAAGAGTAGCATAATGATAATGTGGCCATCTTTTAGCTGGGCCAAATTCAGCTCCCGGACATAATCCAATACAATAACGATTATATGTCAAGTTAAATTTTGTTATTGTTTCTGTAATTTCTTTATTAGATACACTAAGTATTGGCCATAGTAATGGTTGAGATAATTTTTTGGTTGTTTTTATTTCTTGTAATGGATACGCTAATGCTACATAACGTTCTACCATTAATGGTAATATATTTTTATTAATTTTAGTATATACATTAGTTAATAGTCCATAGCGCATTTCACCTTTCCATCCAATTCTACAAGGAATAGAGGCAAAGAACGGAATTAACGCTGATTTAAATGAATTTGGTAATACATATGCATGATCATAATAATTATTACGTAACATTTTTCCTAAACGATAACGTTGACTAATATTTAGCACACCATGCCCTAAGGGCATGGTAATAACTTGATTAATTTCTGGCATACGTTTTAATAAAGAACAACACGAATGAGGCGCCATAACATCAATACTAGCATCAGGATACTGAACTTTTAAGGTTCTATATAAACTATGTGACATGATTATATCTCCTACCCATGAAGGACCTATAACCAATATCTTTTTTATGCTGTTGTATAATGTTTTATTATTAAATCGCATATTTAGATTTTTTATTTAGTAATGAAAGATATGTTCTAATACCTTCTTTAACATTTTTAAATTTTTTATTATAACCAACAGCTCGTAACTGAGTAATATTAGCTTTAGTAAATTTTTGATAATATCTTTTTAGTTCTTCTGGTAAAGGGGTATAACTAATATTTCCTTGATTATGATATTGACAGACAATATCAGCAATATTTTTAAAAGATTTAGCATGACCAGTCCCACAGTTAAAAATACCAGAAATACCTTTTTCCCAGAACCATAAATTAATATCTACAATATCAGTCACATAAATAAAATCACGTTTAAAAGTATCACTACCTTCAAATATTACTAAATCTCTTTTATTATGAATTTGATTATTTAAATGAAAGACAATACTAGCCATGTCACCTTTATGTCCTTCACGTGGTCCATATACGTTAAAATAACGAAAACCGCAAATTTGTGATGTCGCTGTAGGTAATAGATAACGAACATATTGGTCAAATAATAATTTAGAATAACCATAAACATTTAATGGATTTTCGAAAATACGATCTTCGATACATTGCTGAGTAGAACCGTAGATAGCTGCTGAGGATGCATATAAAAATGGAATTTGATGTTTTAAACAGACATTTAATAATTTTTTGGAGTATTGATAGTTGTTATCCATCATATATTTTCCATCCCACTCAGTTG
The DNA here is from genome assembly GCF_020541265.1 of Candidatus Profftia lariciata. Taxonomy (GTDB): domain Bacteria; phylum Pseudomonadota; class Gammaproteobacteria; order Enterobacterales; family Enterobacteriaceae; genus Profftia; species Profftia lariciata. The sequence goes on from NZ_CP045925.1 coordinate 568,922, forward strand.
TAGATGAGCAAGCTCCTTCATGAAAAATAACATCAATTTTTTTTAGATAATTAGTATTTATGATTTTTGTAATAAATTCATCTTTATCAATATAATCTGTTATTTCTAAATCTACTAGATTTACTATCTTTTTACCATCTTTAAGATTATCAACTACAATAATATTTTTATAACCAATGTTATTGAGCGCCTTTATCAAGTTACTGCCTATCATTCCAGCGCCACCTGTTACAATAATCATAAAATTTTCCTTCTAAAGAATATAGAGTCGCAGTTTATACAAAAATAAATATTCTTATTATTTCAATAATAGTGATTAAATTATTAATTAATAATATTATTTTGTATATAATATATATCTTAAAGATGACTTCTTATTATACGGTAATATAATATATTATTAATAATCATTTTAATATTATTTTGTTTTGATTTTAAATAATTATATACTCTATAATGTTAAGTTTAAACGTAATATAAAAATATCTATTATTTAGAGACTTTACTTTATATATTGTTATTTATTGATTAATCCTAATAATTTTTGCTATATAGTTCACTGCTCTTTATACTAATACAACTTACTAAATATTTAATTAGTATGCATATTTTAAAATTTATTAATATATAATGGATGATTAATAATTGATTATCACTAATAATACATTACAGTATATATAAAATTGTTTATATTTTATCTCATTGATATCATAACAAATAATACATTATAATATTTACTAATTTTTAGTAAACGACTATCTTCTTGTTATTTTTAAATACTTAACTTTCTAAATTAACTTATATAAAATATTTTTTCTATTTGATAAGGATTATAAAATTACAATTAACTAAAATATTTAATATTATACTATTATAATAAAAAATATATATTTATAGTTATGATATAAATTGTACCTTATATATTATTTATGTACTTAAATTACTTCATTATATAGGCAAGAAATTATAAAAAATATTATTAATTAAATTACTAATAATATTTTTTATTATTATAAATATCCTCATTATTCTTATTAATAAAGAATCATAGATAATAAATTTATGTATTATAATAGCAATGAAATCAATGCATTTTTTAGATATAATTTTATTTTATATAATTAATATATTATTTTATATTAAAAGTAATTTAATTATTATAGAGCATTATACAATATAAATAATTAATATACATTAGTCTATTTCTTAAAAAGAATTATCTGCGTTATAATTAATAACATATATTATCCTTTTTTAAAGGATAAGATATATAATGAAGTATTTTAATATAATTAAAATACTTATTAAACAAAAAAACATTTTATTAGTTAAGATATGCTTATTTGATTTATTTAACATAAGCTATGAGTATTATATTATGATCCAAATAATAAAAAATATAATAACTAAAATATATGGTGATAAAACTAGCCAACAAGATACTTATCTTATTGAAGATGAGTCTATAGTTAGTATAGATACCACTATTTCTAAGTTTACTTCTAATATTAATGGGTTAACAGAAGACGATGCATATAAACGTCTACTAGCAATAGGGCCTAATTATATAACCCATGCACAACAATCATTTATTGTATCACAATTGATTAATATATTTAAAAATCCATTTATTTTTATACTGCTATTTATAGCTATAATTATCTTCTTGACTGATTATGTTTTACCTCTATATCGCAGTGAAGAGCCTAATACAATTAATATAATTATAATTTTAATAATGATATCTTTAAGTGGCTTACTATGTTTTTATCAGGAGTTTCGCACTAATAAAATTATTAATAATCTTAAATATTTAGTACATAATAATGTAACCGTACTACGTAGATCAGATTTAACTGAAAAAACACAATATAAGAGCATTCCTTTTCAAGAACTAGTACCAGGTGATATTATTTTACTATCTGATGGAGATTTAATTCCGGCTGATATTAAATTAATTGAGTCTCATAATTTATTTGTTAATCAATCAGCATTTACTGGTGAGGCTATTTCCATTGCAAAATATGTAACAACTGCAGACATTAAACAAAAAATATGTAACAATACGGTAAATAAAATCTTTGATTTATCAAATATTTGTATGATGGGGACTAACGTATCTAGCGGTACTGCAAAAGCTATTGTGGTGGCAACAGGAGTGAAAACTTATTTTGGTTCACTAGCGCAATCTGTAATTAATACTCGTTCACAAACTGCATTTGATCATGGGCTTAATAAAATTAGTAAAATGTTAATACGCTTTATGCTGATAATAGTACCAATAGTTTTTTTCATTAATGGTCTTACTAAAGGATGTTGGACTGACGCCGCATTATTTGCTTTAGCTGTTTCAGTAGGATTAACACCTGAAATGTTTCCTGTGATTATTAGTTCTAATCTTACTAGGGGAGCAATTAAGTTATCTAAAAATAAAGTTATTGTAAAACGTTTAAATGCCATACAAAACCTAGGTGCTATGGATGTATTATGCACTGATAAGACAGGTACTTTGACAAAAGATTGCATCATTCTTAATAATTATATAGACATTAATGGATATAAAAATCAAAAAATATTACAATTAGCATGGCTTAATAGTTATTATCAAAGTGAAGCAAGCAATCTTATGGATAAAGCAATTATTAAATATACTCAAAAATATCCTGAGATTCAAGAGATAGCACAATTCAGCAAAATTGGAGAATTACCTTTCGACTTTATACGTCGCTTATTATCTGTTGTTGTTAGCGATAAACAACATCAACATACTTTAATTTGTAAAGGAGCAGTTGAAGAAATGTTATCTATTGCAACTCATACTATAGATAATGAGAATATTTTACCACTAAATGATAAGATGCGAACTAAACTTCTTCAGTTAGCTAATCATTATAATCAAAAAGGTTTTCGAGTACTTATGATAGGTACACGTAATTTTGGTGTAAAAGGATGTATTCTACCAATAAACAATAATCATGAACAAAATTTAGTAATACACGGTCTACTCACTTTTTTAGATCCACCAAAATCATCCGCTGCAGAAGCTATTTTAGCTTTACACAAACAAGGTATTATTATTAAAGTGCTGACCGGTGATGCTCCAATAATAACTAATAAAATTTGTCAAGATTTAGGTTTAGAGACAAGCAAAATGTTATTGGGTGATCAAATTGAAAATATGAACGATCAACAACTTGCGGAATTAGTTGAACAGCATACTGTATTTACTAAATTAGCTCCACTACAAAAGTCACGTATACTTAAGATATTAATGAGTAATGGTCATACTGTTGGTTTTTTAGGAGATGCTATTAATGATGCACCAGCTTTAAGAGATGCTGATGTTGGTATTTCCGTAGATACGGGAACTAATATCGCTAAAGAATCTGCTGATATTGTCTTACTAGAAAAAAATCTACAAGTACTAGAAAAAGCTATTATTATTGGACGTGAGACTTTTGGTAATATTATCAAATATTTACATATGACAGCTAGTGCTAATTTTGGTAATGTATTATCAGTCGTCGTAGCAAGTTTTTTTATACCGTTTCTACCAATGTTAGCTATTCAGTTATTATTACAAAATTTAATTTATGATATCTCACAATTTATTTTATCGTGGGATGTAATGGATAAGGAATTCTTGCAAAAACCACGTCAATGGGATGTCAATAATATTAATCGTTTTATTTTATGGTTTGGACCTACGTCATCAATTTTTGATATTATTACTTATGCTATTATGTGGTTTGTTTTTACCGCTAATAGTATTGAATATCAAGGAATTTTTCAGTCTGGATGGTTTATTGAAAGTCTATTATCACAAATGTTAGTTGTACATATGCTTCGTACACAAAAAATTCCTTTTATACAAAGTACTGCAGCATTACCAGTAAGCTTAATAACAATAATTATTATAATATTAAGTATTTATATTCCATTTTCATCGTTTGGTCATTTGTTTGGTTTGCAACCCTTACCATGGCAATACTTTCCATGGTTAGTTAGTATATTATTTAGTTATTGCGTTATCACTCAAGTTATGAAAAGTATATATATCAACTGTTTTAGACAGTGGTTTTGATGTAATATTTTTTAAAGTTTATTAATATAGTTATATATAAAATTTAAAGGTAATATAAATAAAATTATTTTTATAATTACTTTTTATGATACAAAATTGTTTATTAATATAGATAAAGACAATATTTAATTTAACAAACTAATTAAAGATAGATTTTTTAAATTATTTAATTTTAGCCTCTTTGTAAATAAAATACTGACGTATGATAGGATCAAATTTTTTTAATTGCATTTTTTCTGGTTTAGTACGTTTATTTTTGGTAGTCGTATAAAAATGACCAGTACCAGCAGAAGAAACTAGTTTTATTTTTTCTCTAATAGATTTAGCCATATTTAGTTCCTTAATAATGTTTATGAAGATGTATTAATATCAAGAAAGTTGTTTTATAAAAAAGATATTTATAGATTCTTGTATTTTAGTAAAAATATAAAGTTATAAAACTCGTGTATTGTTTATTGTAAAATATATGTTTCAATAAAGTTAAATATGTAATACTTATAAATCAGTTGAGATTTACTTAAATAAAAAATAAAAATTATTAAGCATATATTTATACAAATAAAGTAAAAAATATATTTTTTGAAAATTATAAGTTTTAAAAAAATTTATAAAAATACAAAATATTATTTAATAATAAGTATTATTTATTATGATAATATATTATTAATGAGTATTTATTATTTATAACTATCTACTATATTTTACAGAAAATTTATTTTTATTTAAAAGTATAAAATAACTGAAATATATTATTAGTAGTAATAATATTCTATTATAAAATAATATTAATTATTTAGCAATAAATAATAATTTAGTTTAATAATAATCAGATTTATAATAAATTTATTTAAAAAATTTACTTATTTTTAATAACAAATCTTACTATAAACTTTATAAGTTACTTATATTATTAATAACATATATATTTTCGTAATTTATGATTTGTAATAATCAGGCTAATATTTATTATCTATAATATATGTTTAATAACATTATTAAAATAATACACCGATATATGGTAATTATTTAGTAAATAATCTATAAAATATACTTTTTACTCAAAGACCTACTGAAAATAATTTGTATATTTTGTGGAATTAAGTTTAACAATTGTATTGTTGACATATATGCACAGAAAAGTATATAATTTATAATTATAAAATTTGTTTTTATAAACTTATTTAATTCAACATATTTAATTATAGTAATTTTTTATTACTTTGTATTTAAGATGCATTACTTTAAGTAAAATAAAATTCTTTATATTTCATCAAAGAACATATACTTTTGTAAAAGATATAAAATAGTTATTACATAGTTTGATTTATTTATTCTGTTGTACTTTATTTTTACTAAAATTAGTATTATATGTGTTGAGTATTTTACATCCAGCATTAATATAAATTATTTTTTTATATAAGTTTTTTGAAAATTAATTTTAATTATTACAACTAATATTAGTATCAAAAAATATATTGTTTTATTTTTATATTAAATAAATATATCAATATTATTTATAATACAATGCAGTTAAATAATTATATGATAATATCACTTGTAATTTTTTATTTTTTATTAATTGATAATTACATTATTAGTAATAACTAGTATCTTATCATCTCAATAGATACATTCTTATCTATTATCAGTAAATAAATATGCATGTATATTAAAAAATTAATATTATTTATTTTTTTAATTTAACTTATTAAAGTTTTTATAATTTAGAAAAGTATATTTATTATAAAATTATTTGTATGATAAAATTAATAATTTTGCATGAATCATAATTATATTTTTTAAAAAATAAATAAAATTATTGATTAATAAATTATTAATGAATATTAAGTATATTATGTTTTTTTGTTATTTTTAATGTTATTGTCTAATTATTAAGAAGCAATAAGATATAAAACATTTTAAAAATACAATATTGTATTGTATACAAAATAATTATTAATGATCAATAATAATATAAATTATATGGCGGTGAGAGAGGGATTTGAACCCTCGATACGCTTGTATGCATATACACGCTTTCCAAGCGTGCTCTTTCAACCACTCAGACACCTCACCATTAATGCATATAAATTTTTTTATTAATAATTAATATAATAAAATAATATATAATTAGTCAATATTATTTTTATTGATAAATCTTAATTTTTATTTTTATATATTTTCTAATATTGATAATATTTATTATAATTATTTGATTCTAGTAATCATATACGTGCTATATATTTTAAAGTAATATATATTATTATATAAATAATTAATATAATATTTTTCACTTAATTTAAGTATATCACAAAAAGCTAATACTCAGTTATAGTAAACACATTGCATATTAATTTATACTATAAAAATTTTCTGAAAAATGTATTATATTATTAATATTACAATATGTGTTTTTAATGTATAAAAAATATTTTTAGATAAATATTATTTTGATAATTTATAAAAAAAGATTTTATATACCATTAATTATAATTAATAACATAATATTAATTATTAATAATATATTGTATGAATAATATTCATTTATTATTTAATAAAATATTTAGTAGAATATATATGTATTATTTTATTATACTGTTTGCTAAAATTATATGAAGTAATATTTTAAATAAGCATATTATATTTTATAATAATTTGATATTTATTGCTTACTTCAGCATAATAAAGTTAGTTTAATTGGTAATAATGTACTTATAAACTTAATAATTTATTTTAATGTATTTAAACTATTAAATATATATCATATATATAATATATGGTATATATTTAATAATAATATTTTTATTAGTAATAAATAGTATTAATATTATTTCTTAATTAAGATAATATCTTTTATTATAAATAATATTATTTATATACTTGTATGTTAAAAAATTCTTTAATAAATAGAATTTATTTAAGTTTTTTGATAAAATAGCTAGATAAAATCAGTATATATTGTAACGATTATTTATTATATATTGTATTGCTTAAACAAAAGATATTTATAATATATTTATTATTAAATATAATGCAAAATTACTTATAATATGTAAAATTATTTAAAATATGATTAAATCATTATTAGTGAATAATAAATTATATTTTAATATAAAGTAGATAAAATATTAATTTTTTATCATACAAATAGTATTTTTAAGATTAATAATATAGTAACATACTATATTATTAATCTATAATAATATAGATTTATAAATCTATCAATCTAAAAAATAATTAAAAATATTTATATTAAAATAATTAGTAGTTACTATCATTATAAAATATAAATATTTTATACAAAAATAATATAAAAAAATTTTTAATATATGGTTTATTACATAAAAATTTATTATCTAATAATAACAAAAAAATATTAAAAATATATAACTCTATTGCTATAAATTTTTTATTTAGTTGTGTTATTATCATAATAAATAACACCATTTAAGTTAATGAGTATATTGCTGATTTATATATTAACTATTATAGTTATTATTCTATTTTAATAAAAGGAATATAATATGAGTTTACTTAATATCCCTGCTGGTAAAAATATTCCAAATGATATCTATGTAATTATTGAAATACCAGCTAATTTAGTGCCAATAAAATATGAAGTAAATAAAAAAAATGGATGTTTATTTGTAGATCGTTTTATGTCTACTACTATGTATTATCCATGTAATTACGGCTATATTAATAATACACTTTCTTTAGATGGCGATCCAGTAGATGTATTAGTTCCAACACCACATCCACTTCAACCAACTTCAATTATTGGTTGTCGTCCAGTTGGTATATTGAAGATGACTGATGAAGCTGGTGAAGATGTAAAATTAGTTGCTGTTCCAAATAATAAAATGACAACAGAATATAATCATATTAAAGATGTTCAAGATTTACCTGATATTTTATTATCTCAAATATTACATTTTTTTAAACATTATAAAGATTTAGAAAAAGAAAAATGGGTTAAAATAGACGGTTGGTACAACGCTCAAGCAGCTAAAGATGAAATAATGTCTTCTTTTAAGCGTGCTCATATCAAATAGTATTTTATACTTATTCAATAATATCATATGCAATAAAATTTTATTTTTCTGATTATTAAATATTTTTATTAGTTATCAATATGTAACCTTTAAAAAGCATACATAAAATTTATATATATGTTAAACATTATTTAATAAAATTTATTTATTAAATAAACATTTTTAGTAAAACCTACTTTGTCTTACCAAAAATATTTTTTATTTAATACATATATATGTTGGGATAAAAGATAACACTGATATATTAATATTTTATTAATTTTATTTAAAATTTAATTATTACATAACAATATATCGTTATGTAATAATTAAATATTAGTTAAATATAGATTTATTAGTTTCATAAGATGAGTTAAGATAGAGATATATTTATATAATCAAATGAATAAATAATATTACTATTAATTATAATAAAATAATTATTTATCTTATATTGTTGAATTGATAAATTAAGTAGTCATTAATTATATTAATTAATAACAATTTTATTTATTATATTTTTTATATATTTTTATAACATTTATTTTTATAAAAAAGATAATTATATATTATAAATAATTTTTTATAAAAAAATTTATATTATTATATGCTATATTAAAGAATATAAAAGAATTTATAAAACAATTATTAATATATATCTTTATAAGAGTTATATTTATTTTTATATATAAAAAATATTAATTATTAGATAATCTGTCGTATTTTAAATATAAAATATTCTTTAAGATAATATATTAAATCTTATTGATTAACACTGATAATATTAATTATTTAGAGTATTTTATCAGTAATGATTAGAAGTACTAGATTTTTAAATAAAATAAAATATTTCAATAATAGATTTTCGAGTAATGAATAATGATCATGATTCTATTAAACAACTTTTATAAGTTTTATTAAGACCTTTATAATATAGACAATATATACCCCTTTATAGTCAGTAAGAATATGATTGTATATACGATATATATAGATAGTTTTATAAAAAATATCTAAGATAGATTAACTATAATACATATATTATACATATATTCTATATTTTAGAATTTTCTGATTATATTAATCATTATCATACTAATGCGACAATAAGATAATTAATTCATATTAATTGTATTGCATATAAAAATTAATATAATTATTTATTCTGAATAAATTTACAACAATTATTATTCTTTAAATATTAATTCAATAAAAGAGATATTATGTGCTACACTCAGTTAATGCAAGAGTAATATAATCTATGATTATAGAATACTTAATATATTAAAAAATATTAATGTAATAATATCTTTTAACTAAATAAATTTAATATGCTAATAATATTATATATATTTTATCACTAAGATACAGTAACAATAATTTTTTATCTTTTTTAAAAATCACTCTTATTAAAAATAAATTATTTTATTTTTAAAAATAGTTATTTTTAAATTTTAATATTTATTTATTATTAAATTAATTATATACATGACTATAATTTAGTTAAATAATATTAATTTACTAAAAAAGATAATAATACTTTTAATGTTTATAAACTAGATTTACAATTATTTTTTAGCACTTAATAAATCTATATTCTATAGATAATTAAGAAATTATTATTTATATATTTCTAATAATTTTATTTTTATAATAAAAACTGAATAATTAACAAAATTCTAATAGGAATATTTTTAATATATTTAATAAAACATTTACTTAAATTTCTAGATATTTATGATAATAATAAATTATTAATTATCTGATATTTTAATAAATATTTTAATACTATTCATAACAATTAATAATACCTTAATGTCAGTATTTAAAATTAGTGATGCTAAATAGATATTTTGAATAGTTGTATGAGTACTTCACTTCTGAAAGATCCTATCTAATATTTTTAGTATTAGTAAGTATAAATAGAAAAATATTATCCAATAAAATACTTGTATATATTATATCTTGCAAAATAATAAGATATATTTTAAAGGTAAGTTATAGATTTGTATAAATATTTCTTATTTAAAAGCATGATAACTTATGGGGATTACGTGTACCGTGTTTAACTTAATAAACAATTTTTATAAAATATTTCATCAGATTATAAAAAACCTCAAGATGCCTACAAATTATTTAATTAACTATCGTATATTAAAATATGTCAATTTTTATATTCATAGTCAACTTATAATAAAAAAATGGTATAAACAAATTATTAAATTTATTCAACAAACATTATTCCAAAGAATAAAAAAACAGGAGATAACTAAATGTACTAGTAATTCAGTACAAAAATTAAATAATTATTTTAATGGCATAAAATTATTAACAGCGACTATCATGATAAATAAAAAAATTACTGGTTATTATTCTAATAAAGAAGTACACCATCTAGTAATAAATTTAGGTAATTCTAATTTATCTTATCATCCAGGTGATGCATTAGGCGTGTTGTATCAGAATAATTCTGCACTAGTAGAAAAAATTATCGAACTAGTATGGTGCACAGGTAATGAAAAAGTAATACTTGATAAACATCATATAACTTTACGTGAAGCATTAACCAATAATTTTGAACTCACAAAAAATACTACTGTTATTGTAAAAAAGTATGCCGCCTTATCAAATAATAAATTTCTTATGAATTTAATAACTAATAAAAATAATTTACAAAAATACGCTAATACAATAACTCTGTCTGATATGATGCAACAAGTTCCTACTCATTTAAGTGTTGAACAGTTATTATTATTGTTAAAACCAATGACACCACGTTTTTATTCTATTGCCTCTTCTCAAGAAAAAGTTGGTAATGAAGTTCATATAACTGTTGGCGTAGTACGTTATAAGATCAAGGGATATATTCATACTGATGGGGCCTCTAGATATCTGACAGATAGAATGAAAAAAAATAGTAAATTACGTATTTTTATTAAACATAATAAAAATTTTCGCCTTCCTACTAATTCAAAAATTCCGATAATTATGATTGGCTCAGGTACTGGTATTGCGCCATTTCGAGCTTTTATCCAACAACGGGCTATAGAGAGATCTACAGGAATGAATTGGTTGTTTTTTGGTAACCAGCGTTTTAATCAAGATTTTCTTTACCAGGTAGAATGGCAGAATTATATTAAAAAAGGTATTCTATCTTGCATAGATTTAGCATGGTCACGCGATCAAATACACAAAATATATGTCCAAGATAAACTTCGTGAACAAGGAGAAAAAGTATGGAATTGGATTCAACAAGGTGCAAATATTTATGTTTGTGGCAATGCAAGCTATATGGCTACAGAAGTTGAACTAGTTTTATTAGAAATATTTACTAAACATGGTAGAATGAAGATCGAAGAAGCCTATAAATTTTTAAATATAATGATTTTAAAAGGCCGCTATCAACGAGACGTATATTAATAATGATTCAAAAAATGTAAGTATCTCTTTATTAGTAAAGATTTAAAATATTTTATAATATATAGCTTACAATTTATTTTAAAATGCTTACATATTAAAGTATTTATTTATGTTATATAATGTCAAAAAATTAAAATAACTTAACTTATAATATTAATTAAAATAATTTTATCTATATATTTAGAGTATCTTTTAACTAGAATTTATTAAGAATATATTAATAAAATATAATATATGACATAAATCATTATAGTATAAATATATTATTGATGTACTATTAATATAGTAATAAAATATAATAATATCTAGATATGAAAAAATATTTTTATTATCATATACTATATAACAGAATTTTTTATTAATAATGATTTAATATTTTTAATGTTTATGTCATTCTTAATAAAATTATACTTTACATGAAATCTTAAATAAGATGTTACTATATTAATTGATATATTATTTATATAATATAAATATTTAAGCATGTATTACTTATATATATACTATTGTTATAACTTACTTAAACAAGTAATATATTATTAATTATATATTTATTTAAGCGCAAATTATAAATTTTATTATAAATATTATGATATATTTATTACTATATATTATTAAATAATACAAATATATGCGTGCATAATATAATTTATATAAATATACAAATATTATTTATTTTCATATTTGATTTATAGTCATGAATCTATTTTAGATAACTATAAAAACCTATAAATAAAAATGTTTTCTCTAGTTTTATTTTATTGATAATACTTGAATAGTTGCTCAAGATGATATACTAACATAGTATCATTGAAATAAAAACATTAATGATAAAAGTTATAATTTAGTTTGTATTAACATTTATTGATATAACAATATAATAAATAAATTACACAATACTTGTTAATATGTATACATAATGTATATATCTTGTGTTATTTTAATTAAATTAATAATAATTTATACCTATAATGTCTATTCAATTATTAATTAAAGTATTATAGTAGTTGCTATTTCAGATAGTAACAATTGTGTTAATCTCATTTACTTATAAAAATATTTTAATTAATTACAATTAATATTATGAGTTATTTAGATAACTACATAAATTTTATGTTGAACATGTTTATTTATACAATAATATAAAAAATATTTGTTGCTAAATTATATTATTTATTTTTGCAAAACAATATAGCATTACTTTATTTAAAATAATTATTTAGGTATTCTTTAAAAATATTTATAATATTATTACAGTGTTTTAATTATTATTATTAATAAATTAATGGATAATAATATCTCTTACTACAAAGTAGTAAAGAGATTTAAATCAATATTTGACGTATGTTTAATTAAAATATTAATGTTTTAGTTGTGATAACATAGTTTATTTTTTAGTAAAATATTAAAAATTAATATAATGTTTTTTATTATAATTTATTTGCTACAGCATTATATATCAATTCTTAATTAAGATAAAATATTTTTATAATTAATAAAAAGCATCTTTTACATATTATATATATATTTTAATAAATACATAAATGATTTAATTAAATAACAACTAAGAATTATGATAATTAATTTTGTAATTAAAAGAAAAATATTAAATATAATTTATATAGTAGATAGTTCCTATCTAAATATCTATTTTAGATATTTTTATATCTTTTATTATATAAAAGATTTTGTATTAAGAAATTTTGAAAAAAATAAATTATAAGAATATCTTTTAATAAGTTAAATTAAGTATCATGAAATTATTATAATAATGTAATAATATGAATTAATTATATTAATGCATATTTATATAGGTAATGTAATAGATGTCTAGATGTAATTTAAATAACTTTTAAAGTATACAATAAATACAAAAGTTTATGTTTGATATGCAAGATAAAACCTACAATTTTGTATTTATTATACACTTAAAGTGCATTTATTCAAAATAATATTATATTAGTAAATTTTTTATTATTTTCAATTTTTTGATATTTAGAGATTAGTATTAATGTATACTCATATATATGAGATTAAATAATATTATTATATAATAAAATTACAATAATTTTGGTAAATAATAGATATTTTATTATAAGTTTTATCAATAGATCAATATTATTTATTAATTGACTTAATTTACAACATTAAGTGTTATTATAATACAATTATAATATTATTGTATAACAAAAAATAATTATTTAGTTAATGATTAATACTAGTGATAATAGATAATACAACATGTAATTAACAATTAAAAATACATACTACTTTGCTTGAGCTATATTATAAATAATTATACAATTATTATTATCTATTTGCATAATATATATTAAAATGATATGAATATATCAGCTAAATAATTATCAGTATAGTCACAACACTAATAATAGTATAAATATAATAATATTTAGATTACATTGTTATAGATAATAGATATATTATTAACTTAATTAAATATTTTATTAACACAGTAAAAAGATAATCATTTTAAATTATTAAATGTATATATAAAATAATTTCTATGCTATTTTAAATAATTTTTATATTATTTTAGTAAATTCTTGTATTATCTATAATAATATGAATGATTTCTTAAATATTATCTTAATTTTTTAAGTTTCATCAATATAACTAAATATCATGTTTATCAAAAATATAAATTATCTATATTAAAGATAATATATAAATATTAATTTATATAAACAAACTATTTTTTTAAAAAGTAATTATTGATTAATATAATGAATAAGATTTATAATTATAATCTTATAATAAATGTTATCGGATAAAATAATGGTTATAGTGCAATATGATTAAATAATATAATAAATATATTACATACTATTTTAATATTTTATAAAAAATATGTTATTATATTGATAATATTTATGATAATTATTATACCAAAATATTTTACATCTTTTAACAATCATAATAACATTATGAATTAACTATAATAATATTATGAGATAAATTTTATTAAATTATTGCATTCTTTATCTATATTAATAATAATTAAATATTAATATACTATAAAATAGTAGATATACCAAGACATCATAACTGACTTTGGATATCATATAATTAATAATTAATTAATAATATATTATTCTCAAATACATCACATTATATACCAAATAATCATGTAATTATATATAACAATATTAATAATATTTTATTGTTATCTATAATAATTTATTAAAAATATATTTAAGTTTTATTAAAACATTTTACTCTTATTTTAATTAACTTGTTGATAGTATTACTACATATTTACTTATTTATATGAAATAATTAGTAACACATCAATATTCATTATATAATAATTATATGCTAATATACTAACATAGTAGTAAAGTCAATAATATTCAGAATAGGATTATTATAAATATTTTTTAAGATAAAATCTTAAAAATAAATATTTATTAAATATTAACAATCTAGTATGAGTATAAATAGTAATTAACTTGTTAGTTATGCATTAATATTGTGCTTGCTTTCTTCATTTATAAAAATATTTATATAGTTATTATAATATTAACTAATAACTTATTTAAAATATACGTAGTATGTATTACAAAATAATAAATATAAATATAATTTTATGTAGTCATATTAGTACTATATTATAGTATTATAAATTTTTTTTTAAAATACAAGTGTACGTATAATAAGATGTATTTTAAAATTTTATACAATAATGTTTAAGGATTTAACTTAATGCGTATTATTCTACTTGCTCCTCCTGGTGCCGGTAAAGGTACTCAGGCACATTTCATTACAGAGAAATATAATATTCCGCATATTTCTACTGGTGATATGTTACGTAAAGCACTAGAATATAATTCTATATTTAGTGAAAAAATAAAAGAAGTTATAAATAATGGTCTATTAGTAACTAATGATTTAGTTATTTTGTTATTCAAAGAGCGTATCATGCAAGAAGATTGCCAAAATGGTTTTTTATTAGATGGTTTTCCACGTACTATTGATCAAGCTGAAGCTATAAAAGCAGTGAAAATTAATATAGATTTTGTATTAGTACTAGCAGTACCTGAAAAGCTACTCATAGAACGTATTATTGGTCGTCGTATACATTATAGTTCCGGACGTATTTATCATGTTAAATTTAACCAACCTAAAGTTGCAAATAAAGACGATCTTACTGGTGAAAATTTAGTTACTCGTCAAGATGATAAGGAAGAAATAGTACGTAATCGTCTCATTGAATATCAAAAACAAACTACACCGCTGATAAAATATTATTTAGAAGAAGCGGCACAAGGTAATACAAAGTACTTCCAATTAGATGGAGCTCAGTCTATTGCTAATGTACGGGTGCAGTTAAAAAATATTCTAGGATAAAAGTTAAATAATGATATTATTAGTATTATTGTTTTTGTATTTAAAGTATTTAATATTCTATATAAATAACATAATACAGAAAAAATAAATTTACTATGTAATATTTATCTATTCAAATATCTTTACGTTAATTAAAAGCAATAGATAAGATATGTATAGATAATTTTCCTTAATATTATAACTTTACGAAAATTTATATCTTAATATAATCTAAATATATAATTTTAATTTAATAAAAATAGATTATGATATAAGGAAGAAGTATTCTTTTTAAGAATGGTTTTTAAAAAATATTATTTTAATAAATATTAAGTAACTATACTTTTGTAAACTATAAATACAATATTATATGCAACTATTGATAATTATAATTTTTTAAAATTATAATTAATAATACATAGTATTATAATAAATATATAAAATAGTATAATAATTTTGCAAAATTACCGAAAAATTTAATTTTATATATGCTAATAACATACAATGTTATAAGTAAAGATATTATATATTTCTGTATAATAAATTCTATTCTAATATTATATTTTATTTAAAATATAAAACATGATTTTAATGTCTATTTATCGCATTATATATTTTATATATAAAAATATTATTACTACATTAATAGCAACTAAAATATAGTAAATAAAATCATATTTTATGTAATTTACATTAAAATATGCAATATACCTTAACTTTATTAGCAATGAAGTATTTTTTTACTTATTTATTTTAATAATAAGCATTTTAAATGTTGTCTATCTTATTAAGAGCTTTATTCTGATTATATATAATCTTATTATTACATTTTCTATATATAATGAGTTTTACACATTTATATAAATAAAAAAGTACTCTTTAATAATAGTATAGCTATTTCAATATATAGTATTAAAATGAAATATATCAAATATTTAAGTATAGAAATGAGTTATAATTAATGTACATGAAAATATAATTAATAATCTTAATTATACTAAAATAAATGATATAACATTATTAATATAATAATATAATTATTTTATTATGTAATAATATAGTTAATTGTATTTATTGTTATACTGAATATCTATTTAGATTACATTTCTTGTGTTATGTAGTAAGAGTAATACTAATTCTACAGATTACGGATAGTTAAATATTTTGTTATTTCTAATTCTATTTGATATAGTTATCATTAAGCAATAATATAGTTATTCAAACAAAATATTTAATAATTATTATACTATAATATAGTAAATTAATTAATTTTGAATAAAATAAAATATATTATATTTCGTTAATATTATTTTAGATTAGAATAATGTCTAAATATATTTATTAATAAAATTATTATATTCTATTTTAATAAAATAGCCAATAAATTACAAGTCATTTACCTGTAATTTTATAACATTTTTAAATACTAAAATAAAGCTAATTATAAAATAAAAAATTATTTTTTAAATCCGGACACAATATTCAATATATTTCTATATTAAATATTTTTTTGCATATTCAGTTATTTTATCGGTGAATTATGAATGAAATCAAATCATTGGCATGCTATATTAAAGATAATAAAAAATTAAGTATTATAATTATAGTTATTTAGTACTAATTTGTTTAAAATATTTTTCCCTCATATGACAATATAATACTAATTATATATATTACTTCATGTAAGTATAAATATTTATTTTTATACATCGTATACTAAGATAGTATATTCATTATCATTTATATTAATAAATTTCTTATTTTTATTGTTATTAAATAATTTTAGCATATCTATTTGAATGATATTTTTTGTTAATTTTATTATTTATTTTTAATTTTTTATTTATAAAAACATTTATTATCTTAATAAATAAGATAATGTCTTTAAAAAAATTCAATTATTTATATCATTTTATTACTAAATATTTCTTAAAGTACTATAAATTACTTATGCTAGTAATCAACAAATAATTACAAATGATATGAAAATCTATAATTAGATCATATATTTTATATGACACAACCAATGAATTATCAATTAATATTTTTATTTATAATGTTATTTTTATAATTAATATAATATTATCATAGATAATATTCTAACTTAATTTAATACTGTTATAGTAATTTTAGATTATTGTTTAAATAATATTAATTAGCTATTTTTTATAAAGGGACTGTTTATTGTATATATAGATGTTATATTGATATTATAAAAATAAAAAATATAGCAATTATTACTATTTGGATGATATTGTTATTGAAAGTATACATAATTTAGTTACATAATCTATTAATTTTTTTATAGAGATATTTACCAAGATGTATATATTGAAATCTTTAATATAGAGAAAAAGCCCAATACATATAAATAATGTATTTTAATTAATTACGTAGGTAATCTTAAACTAAGCCGTATTACTACACTATATTTTACCTAAGAACTTATATTATACCAATAAATTATCTCATCTAATAAACATAAACATTAATTACTTATCTTATTATTTTATCAGACATATAAAATACGCAAATCACTTAATTTATTAATATTATTTTAAGTACTGATAAGTCTTACTTGCACCTTCACGATAGAAGAAGATGATATAATTTAAATTAATTATATTCATTTAAAATAATTTAATTTATTTATTTTGTTTAATATGAGAAAAATACTATTTAGATAGTTAATCTATACTAATTTTATATTTGAGTATTAGCGTATTTTATCTATTTTTATGAAAATGCTATTTTTTTTCAAGAAAATTACTAATATATAAGGTATGCCATATAATTAGATGACCGATCTTATTATGAGATATATTGTAAGATAATAGTAACAGATAAAAAATATATTTTTTATTAAAAATAATTTATTAATTATAGTAAATATTATTAAAATAAAAAATGAAGTAATTTTTTTAAAAAATTACTAAGATACTGTATTAGGATACAGTTTAAATTTGGTAAAAATAGTAAATAAAATCTATTTTATTATTTATAAAAATTGTATGGCATTAACAAATAAAGATACTATTTTAGTAACTTTGTTAAAAACAATATTTAGATAAAATTGCTATTATATTATAAATAATATAGACAGTAATTAGAATATTTACTTGTTAAGTATTACAATAATCTTCTGTATAATAAGAAATTATCTTTGTTATACAGAAAAATTTGCCGTGAAATAATAAAAAGATGTCTACGTTTATTTTTATTAAAATAAAAAAACGACAATAATTGATATGTACTTGATAATATAAAAATACAGCAATGGCATAACAATAATTTATTAGATCAAGTTATTAAAAGACTATATATAACAATTGAAATTTACATATAAAAGCAGAGAATATTGGTATTTTATATGAAATATTTATTGATAAACAATATTATTGTTAATTATAGTTAATTTTCACTAATAAATAGAAGATTACTAAAATATACGTCTTTATGTAAATATTATAATTATAAGGTTGAAGACTTTGTAATCAAAATAATGTTCATTTTTTCTTAATTAAGACATTATTTTATTAAAATATTAATTGCCAATGCAAAAAAAATGAGTAAGTTTAAGATGAAAAGAATGTTGATTAACGCAACTCAACATGAAGAGTTGCGTGTTGCTCTTGTCGATGGGCAACGTCTGTATGATTTAGATATTGAAAGTACAGGTCACGAACAAAAAAAAGCAAATATCTACAAGGGAAAAATAACTCGAATTGAGCCAAGTTTAGAAGCTGCTTTTGTAGAATATGGTGCTGAACGACATGGTTTTTTACCTCTTAAAGAAATAGCCCGCGAATATTTTCCTAGTAATTATGCTTATTATGGCAGACCAAATATTAAAGATGTGTTACGCGAATGCCAGGAAGTAATTGTACAAGTTGACAAAGAAGAACGTGGCACCAAAGGTGCAGCATTAACAACTTTTATTAGCTTAGCTGGAAGCTATTTGGTATTAATGCCTAATAATCCACGTGCAGGTGGTATTTCTCGTCGTATAGAAGGTGATGATCGTATAGAGCTAAAAGAAGCATTATCTTCTTTGCAGCTTCCTGATGGTATGGGGCTCATTATTCGTACAGCAGGATTAGGTAAATCTGCTGAAGCACTACAATGGGATTTATCATTTCGCTTAAAACATTGGGATGCTATTAAAAAAGCAGCTAAAGGACGTTCTGCACCATTTTTAATACATCAAGAAAGTAATGTTATTGTTCGTGCATTTCGTGATTACCTACGTCCTGATATTGGTGAAATACTTATTGATAATCCTGATATTCTTGCACTAGCTAAACAACATATTACAGCTTTAGGTCGTCCTGATTTTAGTAGTAAAATTAAACTATATACAGGTGAAATTCCGTTATTTAGTCATTATCAGATTGAATCTCAAATTGAGTCAGCTTTTCAACGCGAGGTACGTCTACCTTCTGGAGGTTCTATTGTAATTGATTCTACTGAAGCTCTAATAGCTATAGATATTAACTCTGCTCGTGCAACTCGCGGAGGATATATTGAAGAAACGGCATTTAATACTAATCTTGAAGCAACTGATGAAATTGCTCGTCAATTGCGTTTACGTGATCTTGGTGGTCTTATTGTTATTGATTTCATAGATATGACAATTATTCGACATCAAAGGGAAATTGAAAACCGTTTACGCGATGCTGTTCGGCAGGATAGAGCGCGTATTCAGATAGGTAGAATTTCTCGATTTGGTTTGCTTGAAATGTCTCGTCAGCGTCTCAGTCCATCATTAGGTGAATCCAGTCATCACATATGTCCTCGCTGTAATGGTACTGGTACTGTACGTGATAATGAATCATTGTCTTTATCTATTCTTCGTTTAATTGAAGAAGAAGCATTAAAAGATAACACTAATGAAGTTCATGCTATTGTTCCTATTCCCGTTGCTTCTTACTTGCTTAATGAAAAACGAGAATCAGTAAGCATCATTGAAAAACGTCAAGACGGTGTAAAAGTAATTGTAGTACCTCATGATCAAATGCAAACACCACACTATTCAATAGTTCGTATACGTCATGGTGAGGTAACTAGTACGCTAAGCTATCTACTACCTCAGTTACACGAAGCAGAACTTTTAACAACTGAGGAAGATGTTATTCTTGAGCGTAAAAGATCTGAACCACCAGCACTATCTACTTTTTTTGTAGATGTTAAAAATCCATTAGTTAAAGATAGTACTAATTTTGTAACAAAAGTTACTGAGCAAATTGTAGCAGAATCTAGTCTAGTTAAACGTATATTCTCGATATTAAAAAATATGTTTTCAATTTTAGAGACAGAACAAAAACAAGTTACTAAATCTATTACACCAACAAAAAAATCTTATCATTATCATCAAAATAATCGTGATTATAATATTCGTAAGAATGAAAATAACAATTGTGATGATTGTAACGAACCTAATAATCATGTTAATACTAAAAATAGCAAACAAAGTTATTTAACACCTTCTGTTAATAAAGAAGTTACTTTGCACACTTCTGTTGAAGAGTATAACATTAATCCTATACTTACTGCATCTAACCATAACGATCATAAATTACATCTTATGAAAGATCAATATCAAATACAGAAATTAGTTACACCTTTGGAGAATAAACACGATATTGTTGTCACTACAATAAAAGATAGTATCTATGAAAAAAATAAGCATTTATCTAGTAATTATAAAGGCAAACTCAATAATAGGATCAGTTTAAAAAATCTATCTAATAATGAAGTTATAAAATTAACTGAGACTACCTTTGTTGCTAATATTGCTGACAATAATACTACAATACTACAAGCAAATACAGAGTTAGTATCTTATAATAATGACGATACAGTTAAAAATATTATACCTCGTCGTTCTCGACGTTCACCACGTCATCTGCGTGTTAGTGCTCAACGTCGTCGTCGCTATCGCAGCGATCGTTATCCTACTCATTCTCCTGTACCTCTTATCTTTGCTGTAGCATCTCCTGAAATTGCATTTGGTAAAGTATGGATTCATTATCCAATAGTAAAAAAATCAATTACAATTATACCAGAAAATCAACAGTCTTTAATTAAGCAATTACAGATTAACAATCATACTGATCAAATTTCAAAAAAAAATATAGCTCAATCTATAGTGATTAAAAAACTTCCAGTTAAATCAATGACTTCTGAACCAGTAATAATTGAATCAATGGTAACTTCTATAATTGCAACATCAATTACAGAAGTGCCAAATACATCTCATAAAATTGAAAAAGTAATACAAGAAACTACAAAAATTTTAAATACGACTGAAAATAAAAAGATAAAACTTAAAGAATTAGTTAAAACAACGTCTACTATAAAACCAAAAAATATTATTCCAATAGTCACTAACACTAACAAGATTGATGTTGCTATTAATAATTCTTTAACAATAGAAACAATACCAGAAATCATACCTACTGCTAATATAAAAAATAAAAGATTTGTAGTCAAGAGCGTTATTATTGAAACAGATATTATAAAATCTACTATGAATAACTCTTTAATGACAAATCATTTGCAAAAAGTAGTAACAGCTCCAATAACTAAAGTTCCAGCAGAAGATAAGTGTATGCCTGATATTTTAGTAATAAATACTGTAGATTATCCTACTATAAATATGCATGATAAAAATGGAGCTGGTGCTCATGCAGCTATAAATAAGTCAACGGCACCAACAGCTAAGCCATTAGTAGTTGATTAAATATTATGAAATAAATAAATTAACTTGGGATTTTCTACATTAGTAATTTATTAAACATAATATAAAAACATACATGAGCATACTTAAATACGATCATTTTTATGTAATATTTGTTAAGTAACTAATTATTATAATAGCCGCCTTATTTTTTAGATATAATTAAAATTAGGTGGCTATCAAAAATAATTGAAATCTTTTTAATGTAGTATCTTAATATAAAAATATTAATAATCATTGATTATATGTGTATATCTTTCATAAAGAGATTATACTATAATATAGTATTAACATTATTAGTATTTATAACTAATATGTTCTATCATATTTATTTGGTATAATAGATATGAAATGTTATAAGGATTATTCTCCTAACTTAACATTATAGTAATCTATTTATTCATAATAAATAAGTTATATTGCTTCTTTTCTAATTATGTTATATTTATATCTATCATTTTTATGAATTAATTTTAATTCTATACAATTTAGACATTATAAGTAATATATTAATTATTTTTTATATTTTACTAATACTTAATCTTTAGCAGTACACTACATTAGTAGTAGTGAACAGTAATTTAGTTCTTTTTTATTTTAATAATTTAATTAATAATATAGCTAAGAACGTATAATATATTTTATTAATAGATAACGAATTTAATATAACTGATTAGCATTAATCGTAATAAAAAGTAAATTTTTTTGATATAACAAAAACTATATCGAAAAAGATTACTGTTATTATGGTATTACAAATAATTATTTTATTATATTTGATGAATAAGAAAATACGCCAAAAGCATAATATTATTTTTTATGATCAAAGTATTTGATTATTATCATGTTATGATCTTTCAAGTTAGCAAAAAAATGAGAATAATTTTCAATTAGGTGCTTTATTTTCTCATCTAATAGTTATTAATAATGTAGTATTGTAATATACAGAATATATAAATACTTAAACTATTTTATACACACAACATCTTTGATAAAGATAGAGGTAGTAAGATTACGTTATATGAGAGAAAAAATAGTTAATGTTTCTAAATTATTAAATGACATGATTTATCATACTTCGCTAGCCTTTGTAATTACATGCGCTCTAGAAATTTTTCTTTTTTCATAAACTTTTTATCTTAACTAAGATATAATAGTAATAGGTACCTTAATTATATTAATTGATGAACTTAACTATTTTTTAAAAATTATTTATTTTGTAATCTAACACAATAGACCAAAGGTATTAAGTATTGTTTATTATTCATATATTTTAGCAAATCAGCGTAGAATCAAATACAATAAATTTTAGGAACTTAATAATAATCTTAAGCAACAATTAATACAATTCTTAAATAATATTATTAATTGACTTATGCTATTTCGATATCTAGCTAATAATTATGAGCTAGATATATTTAAATTAACTAATTTTAAAAAAACAAATAATTGTAAGCTTATTAAATCTATTTATATCTTGTAAATATTTCTAAATTCATATATGCATTTATTTTAAGAGCGCTAGCTTATATCATGTATTATGCTTTAATTGCACAATCTAATTATGTTAAACAGTGACTATTGCTATAAAGAAGATATATAGTATAGATGAATAATCTATAGTAATAATTATATTATCTGATTATTCACGAATATTTTGTTAGGTTTACAAGGTTATTTAATTTAAACTACCTATAATGCTAAGATATGCGTGGTATTATAGTATCGCTATTTCTTGTTATCATCTTGGTCAAGTAGTGACTACTTAAATATTTGCAGGTCGTTCTAGTATAATAGTTGCCGCATCAATTAACTGAATTTAAGTTATACAACAAATTTCAAATATAATAATTAATAACTATTGATCGACTACGTTATAGTATTCTTCCTCTTTTTTTGCATATATTATTAGTATCTCTCTGCTAATAATTATCTTGATTGTAAATTTGTCTTTGTGTTGGATATATTGTTGGTATAAATTAAAAAGGAATGGGTAGTAATTTATTGTAGTAAAACATGAAAAATACAGCAGATGTTTATAAAAATTTCATTAAAGGCTTAATTTTTATCATTATTGTAATATTATATATTGCTTTATTTAAAGATTAAGATGCAATATTTACTTCTAAAGATATTATTAGTATTAATATACATAGTATCGCGCATTCATAATTAGTAAAATTAATATTAGATTATATTATAATATTCATTATGTTTAAAGATTCATACAGTACATACTAAAATAGTGAATTTTAGATTGGTGTTTTTTATTTATAATATTATATGCATTTTATTATTTATATTTATAGATTGTTAAAGTATCATATAATAATGCAATCAATGAGCATATTATATATACGATATTTAATAACATAAATAACTTAAATAGCATGCTTTTATACAGCCTTCGTAGTATTGTTATTTAGCGTATTATGGATACTTAATTGATTAACAAGTATTACCACATTTGTTAATAGATGTCTATAAAAAATATAATTATATTTTAGATAGTAGCTTGTTATCTATTTTATTTCAACATTTTTAGATGAGAAATTTTTATTATTAAAGATAGTATTTGCAGACTATGATATGAGTCTATTTATTTTAAATAAATGGTACAATGATTTACAATCATATATTATATTATAATGCTAAAAGATTTAATTAGTGAATTATTTTATAATAATCGTAATTATTATTTTCAATCAATATTTAGTAATATATAACTTTATAAAAATATATTGATATATTTAAATAGATGCGTAATTTTATTATTATTTTTTACGTTAATTAGAATTCAATCGGTTAAGAGCAAAATAAATCAAGTAAATTATTTGTAAAAATGGATTTTTGTAGTTAAACATATTTTTGAATATTTTAATATATAATAATTAATAATTTCATAAGATCCACATTACTTTCTAAGTATTGTACATAAAGCACTAATATTATATATAGGTAAAATTATTGATGCTTTAATTTTATATAAGTATTATAGTAATATTACTATTAAGCAACGTGCATATTATTTTAAATATTTTCATTTTATCTAGAACTAACTTATACTCAATATTTATTTATGTATTACAGTCGAAAATATAATATTTATCCTACATAAGCTATACACGATCATGTTATTATTATTCTAATTAGAATTACTATTACAGATTAATAAATAATACTTTGAATAAAAATAAATTTTTTAATAGCGCAAAATATTTTAAGAAGAAATTAGTAGGTATTTAATATATTTACGAAAAATATTAGTATAATTACTACTAAAAATAAAAAAATAAATATCTATTTTATGTTACACTAGTTTGCTAAATTAACTAAGAAATAGCTATATTTTACACGATAATTAATGCTATTAAAGCAGAATAATAATATTATTTGCATATTCTGCGATCACAATGTATAGATGAAACTTCCCAATTGTAAGGCATTCTTCATAGATATTAGTTAATAAAATTTTGGATGTACATCGTGTTTTATTAAAAAGTAAGTACTATTTGATCTAAATGAATTAAAATATTTAGATTTAGTTAGTTTAGCTATAGTAGTTTATATGCAAGATATCGGCATATCTAAAATACTAATTACTCAAATTAATAAGCATGTATATATTGATTAAAATATATAATCTATAAAATATTTTAATTACAAATAGAGCTTCATTAAGCTCTCGCATAGAAATATAAAAAACATAAATCTTATTAAGTATATAAAAGCATTAAAATAATTTGGTTAAATAAATAATTATACATTAAGATATAAAATATATTAGATACAATTATGTAATAGATTAATTACACTATTATTGCTTATTATAATAAGCAATTAAATGAAAATTATTCTATCTCAGAATATGCTATTTCATATATACATATTAATCATTTAATAATATGATTACCAATCAGAAAGCTCAATAATCTCACTTTTACCTCGTTTAATTAAAAAATTTAGTAAACGTCGCGGAGATACGTTTAATATACGATTATTCGGGAACTCTATTTCATTTATAATACGAATACAATATTCAAAATTTCCTAAAGAAAAAGCTACATGAGAATCAGTGCCTAATGCAAGATAACCTCCTGCGTTGCTCACAGCTTCAGCAATCTTGCGACAATTATTTGCACTACCAATACGAGAGTTTATAAATGAAGAATTATTTAACTCAAGAGCTACATTATAACATGCTGCTGCTTCTGCTACTGCACAAATATCAATAGGAAACTTAGGATTACCAGGATGACTAATAATATCAACATTTCCTTTTGCCATCGTAGATATCATAGCTTGAGTATGATTATGATAATTTTCAGGTGGAAATACTGGCTCATGGAGCCCAGCAATAATTAAATCCATCTCATGTAACATACGATCATTGCAGTCAATTTCACCTTTTATATTTTTGATATTAGATTCAATGCCTCGTAAAATAGCAATACCATCTACAACGCGCGGCCATAAACGCATATTCATAAAATGCCAATAATGTGGTGCATCTTCCATGTCAGGACCATGATCAGTGATGGCTAACATTTTAATTCCGCATTTATTTGCTTGTATAATATAATCGTGTAGCGTGCTATAAGCATGGGTACTTGCCACAGTGTGCATATGTAAATCCACGGGATACATGGCTTCTCCTATATATAGAGATAACTTTTGATCTTAAATAACAAAATCATTATATTAATTTTACAATATATTAAAATACTATTTTATTTATATATTATGTACTCATATTTATGCATCATAAAGAACAATTATTTTTGATATTTTATTTATTGAAAATAATAATATAAAAATATTTCTAGTTTTGTTCTAATTACTTAATAAGTATATTATATAGCGTAATATTTCTTTTTAATATATGATGTATATTGTATTTATATTATGTACTATAAAAATCATGTTTTAATATTAATTTTTAATAAATATATTAATAAAAATATTATTGAACCTGTGAAAAATTGTATTGTATCTCTATATTAACGTGATCTAATTCAATACGTTCTAAACGTAATGTATAATAATGATATTATATAATAATACTGCATACTAAGAGTACATAATTTATTTTTGATATATTATTAATATATATTTTATTTAATGTATTATTGTTATTAATGATATTATAGTTATCTTAGTTTCATATTTTTATACATTTAAATAGCTACTTTTATTAAAAAAGTTTGTTCAAAAGATTTTATATAATATTATTACTAATAATAATTTGATATATCCTGTATAATTTATTATATATCAGTAAGTTTTTGTAAAAACAGAGTATAAAATATAGTAATATATTTTATATATAATGTATCTTTGATAAAATCACTGTATATTTAGATAATAATTATAATATATTTTATACATATTATTAAATAATGTGAGATTTCTATAATTTCTAGGTTTAAAATATTTTTATTATTTATAGTTGATTATATAGTTATTTCGTACAATTAATAATTAACATAAAATAATTGTGATACACAAGATATTGGTTATTAATAAAAACGAACATCATAAATCATATATCGTCTTTAATGTTATACGAATAACTTATTTCGTACTTATTTAATTTATATATTACGAATAGTTTGTAAGCGTTGTAACAAACACTACTTATTATTTTGATAAGATATAATCTTTATAATATATTATTGCATTACCAGTTTATATATATTAAGCATTTTATTCAATATACTTTTATTACAGTAATTATAATTTTATTAAATATTATATGTTATGATTTTCTATAGTCAAAGATAATATATTAGTATTTTATTTAGGTAATTAATCTTACTAATTTTAAATTCTTTAAAAAGATATTAATTTATTTTATATTAGAATTAAGATTAAATTCATTATACCATTAGTGGTAAGAATTCATATCTTAAAATATTAGAAATATTTTAATAACAAGTATTAATATAAATTATTTTCTTAATATAGCTATAATAAATAATAACATTATTCTTTTATAAAAAAGAGATATATACTGTAAAATACATTTTTCATTTTATAGAAAAAATATTATATAACCAAATATATATCTATTTAATGTTACTAAATAAATAATTTTGTCAATCTAAGTCTATATAATATTTAAAATATTAAGCATTTATTAAATATAAACTAAATGCTACAATGTATTCTATATAAAAACAAACATATTGAATTATACTATACTAAAGTATCATTAATAATCATAATCACATTTACTTGCATAATGGGTTAAAAGTGATTTAATATATATTTATCTAATATACTTAACATTAAGCATTATGATTAATGTTGATTTATTCATATTAGCAATATCTATAAATAAATTATAAATTTTAATACTATAATACATATTAGGTAATAATATATTAATTTGTTAATATTTTTTATATATAAATTATATTAGTTATATTATTAGATATCTTGTTTATATGTAATAGTATTATAAATCCGTATAAGATAATAATCATATTACTTTGAAGTTTGATTAGTAATTTAATATTAATTATTTTAGAGATATCAATAATAATCTTTTCACATGATACTTTGTATTAATTTTTATGTAATAAGTATTTAGATGTATTATTTATTATACTATAATAACTACTAATTAGCTAGTAAATTTTAAAATGCTGCTAAATGATATTACATGATGATTAAGTATAAGATATTAAACATTACTTTTATGAATTAAACTTATCATTGATAAAATATAATTTATAATTAGTATAAAAGTTAATATTGTTTCATATATTATGATATCTTGAGATAGATTATTGCATGAAGTCAATTTACTATTTTGCATGTAAATATATATATTATGTAATATATATCTATATTTAATTATTATATAAGTATCTGCTGTTATTATGAATATCAATATTTTTATTATACTAAATAATATTTAGTATAATAAAAATATTGATATTCATAATAACTTAATAATATATATATTACTATATATATTTTATATTCATATAAATTATTTATTTAATTAATAATTTATATGATAATATAATATATAGTAGTTATTTAGTTAAAATATTATTCGTGAATACATAATATATTATTTAAACTAAACTATTATTGAATTTAGTAATCTAAAAATATATCAATTCTTTAAAAGAATATGTATTTAATATAATATATATAATTATATATTTAAGAGATTTTTTATAAAATATATTTATTAATATATTTATTAATATATTTATTATTTTTAATAAAATTAAAATTATATTTAATATAATTATTTGATATAAAGTTTTTATATTAAATACTTTTAATCTTCAGTATATTGGACTATATATTTACTTAATATTGATTAATAATGATATTTAGTAATCTAAATTTGTTTATTATATATATGGAATAACACTATTTAATTAAAATAAGTATCATTTTATTTATACATAATTATTGTATATTTAGTAAATATTATGTTTTATTTAATAAATAAATATTAATAAAACTAAAATTTAGTACTAATGATTAATTATAATATATTATAAAATATAGTATATTATCTTTTTTAAAAGATACATATAATATTAACATTATTACGTTATAATCTATTTAAGATAAATATTTTTATAAGATATATTCATAAAATAATTGATAGTTTGTATTACTAAGTAATACTAATGTTTTTATTTATATTTTTATTTATAATTGCATTTTTATTAAAAAATACATTAACATGCATTTCTTAATAATTTTATTAATATTCATGATGATGTTAAATTCACAACATCAAAAATATAATCATAACTCATAGTTTTTTAAAAGATAATATCTTC
The DNA here is from genome assembly GCF_020541265.1 of Candidatus Profftia lariciata. GTDB lineage: Bacteria > Pseudomonadota > Gammaproteobacteria > Enterobacterales > Enterobacteriaceae > Profftia > Profftia lariciata. The sequence continues at coordinate 599,363 of NZ_CP045925.1, forward strand.
ATAAAGTAAAATTTATTTATATAAAAGGGGAATATTATATTCAAGATACTTATTTAGTATCTTCAAAAGATTACTAAAATTACATTATATAAAATATTGACAATAATTATTTATATCTTATTTTTACTTATTTTATTAAATATTTTTTTAATATTTTATTGAATATATTAGATTAGTATAGTTTTTTATTAAAACCTAATAATAATTATTTTTTTATTAAAATAATTTTAAATAAATAATATTGAATTGTAATACTATTCAATAACAATATATTGTTATATAATAGCAATTATTACTTCAATAACATTTTATTAACTAGTAATCAATAAGTATAATATAGTTTAATCACACAGGTTGTTATCAATGTATCTGTACTAACAATATAAATCATTCCATTATTCAATATTTATGCGTTTATGACGTATCTTGAAAAACATTGTATATATTTAATATATAAATAATACTATTAATACTAAACAAATTAATATAATAAACTAATTAATTAACTTAAAAACAATAAAATAATTTTTTTAGTAAAAGATATATGATATAATATTTATTAGACTTAATATCAATTATGAAAGATTATGAAAATAAATTATTATTAATATAATTATTGTAAATATAATATTAGTGCCTATTAAATAATAATATAAAATATATAATGTGTTTAGATTAGGCTAATCAATCAAATTATACTTATTGTATAAAGTAAGTTTATTGTTATTTTTATATACATTTGTTGGCATGTCTTAAGTTATATGACCTAGATTTTTAATAGTTAGTAAAATTAATATTTATATATCTTTACATATCTTTACATATTTTAAGATCTTTAATAGTTTTATTAAAAATTTCTTATATAAAATATTTTTATATTCAATTACTATGTGTTTTTTAATATAAAAATAATTATTAATATAATTACTAATATAAAATAAAACAATAAATAACAATATTATTAATATGCATATCATACTAATTCATTCATAACAGAGTATCATTATTATAATATATACCTAAGAATATTTATTATAATCTATCGTATTGATTTACTATAGTAGATAATATTGTATATTTTCTGTAATTTTATAACCTATATTAATATAAACAATATAATTAATATATTATTATATGATAATATAATAGGTATATCTTAATGATTTAAAATATTTTTATACAGCATTTTATAAAAAAATTTATTTTATACTTATAATAAGTCATGATACTATAACAGCTATAATATTAGTTATTTTAATAAAAAATTTTTTATATTTTATGTTTTATTAACTAGCATCAATATTAATCAAATAACTATTAAGGATGTTATAAATAAACTAAAATAATTATGCATAAATTATATTATCATTTAAAAAATTAATATTTATTATAATATTTTATATATAATACATCATTATATTATAAATTTATGTCTACAAATAATATATATTATTTATAGTTACTTATGTATATGACAATTATTAATATAAATTAATAAATATATAGATATTTGTGAGTTATTTAAAATGACTTAAAATATTTAAAGATATTATGTAGTAAGACTATATTATTTATTTAGTATAATACATATTAATTAAAACTATAATAACTAATATAATGATTCTATGGAACTACTAATGACAATATATACACATAATATTATTATGTATTGTCTTAAAAAATTAATTATTACTAATAAATACTATTTATCTTATAAAGATTTTATTAATTCATTTTTTAGTCATACTATGTATTAACTCTACTTTTCAGTAAGTTGATCATAATATCTTATTTAAGAAATTATACATTTTTATAAATACATAATATCATTAATATTATTATAAAATTAATTAATAAAATTAAATAAAATTTTTCACAACTAATATCTTATTATATAATAATGTACTTATAAAATTATTTTAACATACAAATAAACAATTAATTATAAGATTAATATACACCATATTAAAAATATATATTATATATAAAAATTAATTATTTAAAATAAATTTTATAATATTTAATTAAAATTAATAAATTATATTTTTACTATATAAAATATACTTTAATATTGCTTTAATAAATCTTATCAAGCTATTCTTATAATATTTATATTTTAAAAAATATTTTATTTTTTATAAAAATTATTTTATTGTAAATATTATTATTTATTTAATATTTAATACTTAATTAATCAGCTAAAAATAGTGGACCCATTTTATTTTTTGGTATATTAAAATGCTCAGGATAATCTACTGATACTAAGTATAATCCAGCTGCTTTAGCAGTAGCTGCGGCTAATTTACGATTTTTCTGAGCTAATAATTCAGACATCCATATTTCAGGTTTATTACCACAACCGATCTCCATTAAACTGCCAATAATATTACGAGCCATATGGTGTAAAAAACTATTTGCTTTTATATCTATAATAACATATTCTCCTATGCGAGTTACCTTTAAATGTACTAATTTACGCCATGGAGTACATGATTGACATTGTGATGCACGGAATGTAGTAAAATCATTTTCTCCAAGTAACGATTGCCCTGCTCTTTCAATACAAGCAATATCTAAATGGTTAGAAAAATGTGTTAGTCCGTTATAAAAAATTGCATGACGGCAACAATTATTATAAATAATATAACGATAACGACGAGCTGTTGCGCTAAAACGGGCATGAAAATCTTTTTTAACATATTTCATCCAACTAACTGCAATATTTTTTGGCATATAGGTGTTTACACCCATTATCCATGTACTATCTTTACGTTTAATATTTGTTTTTAAATTTACTACTTGACCGGTTGCATGGACACCTGCATCTGTACGTCCAGCACAACAAACAGTAATCGACTCATTGGCTATTTTACTTAATGCTTCTTCTAAAGATTCCTGTATACTTGGTGCACTTGGCTGACGTTGCCAACCGGAATATTGACTTCCATCATATGTAATACCAAGAGCAATATTATAGACCGAATTATCATATGATATATCAGTAGGATATTCCATTGATATTTTAAACATAATTAGTATTTTTAAATTATAACATGAAAAAGTTAATTAAGTGTATTATATACTAATATAATAATAAGTATATTGATTATTTTTATTTACTAATTGATCTTAATTTAATAAGGTATATTTGATAAATATCAACATACAATAATATTGTATATATTCTTACAATTAAGACTACGTTTTATTTGTTAATAAAAATATAAATATTTGGTATTAATAGATACCTATAAAAAATTAATATATAATAATAAAATTATTTTATTAATTTATCGTATGTACTAAATATAATATATATTTTATCTAAAAATTAATTTTATTATAAATATTTAATAAATATTTATAATCAAAATTATTATTTATAACTTATATTATTAGTACGTTAATTACTACATTAAAATATTAAATATATATATCTTATAATAAGATATGTACTATATCAATATTTTTGTAAAACATCATGAATGTCATGATATAATATATCAAAAGCATTATAATCAAGAAAAATAAATAATAAAATTTTATTAATTGAAATTTAAAAAATTTTAATTTAATCTTATTAAAGATATTATGCATTAAGTATATGTATATATAATAAAAATAAATTTTATATCAGTATTACAAGTGATCTAGAATAACTATAGTAGTCTATTTCAATAGAAGCATATCATCATCTTTATTTCATACTGTTATTAATAATACAATATTATTATTACAATGATA